>JAFTZZ010000256.1 GCA_017460905.1 Acidaminococcaceae bacterium
GTCCTACGTTTCCTACATGGAAGATGAAGTACCTTACTCTTTCTGGCAGGAGGATAAAATCAGCCTGGAACACAAAATGGGACTGATCAAAACCTATAGCCTGGCCGGTGTGGCAAGCTGGCGCTACGGCTTTGAGAAACCAGAAATCTGGCCCATGCTGGAAGAAAAGCTAAAGGAAGCGGAACCGCCGGCACAGGAAACAAAAGAAGAAAACGGCAAAGCTGTTAAAAAACAAAATTAAAATTGGAAATAAAAAAGGCTCTACGAAATCGTAGAGCCTGATTTTTTACTGGTGCGGTAGAGAGGATTTGAACCTCCACGGGGTCAACCCCCACTAGCTCCTGAGGCTAGCGCGTCTGCCGTTCCGCCACTACCGCAAATGTTGCCGTCAGCAATTGCTGACAAAATGTATTGTACTTGAAAAGCAACGGCTTGTCAAGTGCTTTTTTCCGAAAACGAACTCTTTTTTCGCAAAATCAGTAAAATTTTGGTGCGGTTGATGGGATTTGAACCCATACGAGGTTTCCCTCACCACCCCCTCAAAGTGGCGTGTCTGCCGTTCCACCACAACCGCAAAAAGCGTTTGCTTCGCAACAAAATTATATTAGCATACCAGACGCCGTTCGTCAATCCTTTTTTAAAGGAAGCCCCACCAGCTCCTGAAGTTAGTGCGGTCGGAGGACAGCGTCTGTTTTTCTGCCACTGCTGCCCAAAATTGATTATGCAGCTTTCCGTTTCGGATGGGCAATGGTCTGGTAGCCTTCAATAGCCAGTACAAATGCAAGCAGTACTAACAGGGTACCGATACCGGCCTGTGCGTAAGGACCCCAGTCCGCAGCGCCTTTGGCGATGATGCCCAGCTGGTTCTTAATGGTCAGGATCAAAGAGCAGATAGTAACAATCAGCATGAAGGTCATGGGGAACAGGAACATCTTGTTGTTCTTGCCCGCATTGCCCAGCCAGGTGGCAACCGCCAGCAGACCGATGCCGGCCAGCAGTTGGTTGGCAGCGCCGAACAGTCCCCAGATCTTGGCAAAGCCGTTCAGGCCCAGCAGTACGCCGAGAACTACGGTCAGGATCGTTGCAAAATACGGATTTACCATAAATTTACGGAAGCCGTCTTTTACATCATGTACGGTTTCGCCAGGTTCCAGCCAGAATTCCTGGAACATAAAACGGGCCAGACGGGTCGCCGTATCCAGAGAAGTCAGGCAGAAAGCGGAATAGGTCAGTACCAGCAGGGTGTAGAAGGATGTCTCCATGCCTTCCAGGCCGGGAATCTGGGCAACCATAGCCGCGATACCGCCGGCAAAAATGTCCGTAGCGCCCTTGGTATGGCCGGTAGTACGGGCATACGCAATCGCGCAGACAGTGATAACTGCCAGAACGCATTCCAGCAGCATGCCGCCGTAGGCGATCGGTTTGGCGTCGCTTTCCTTATCCAGCTGCTTGGAAGTGGTGCCGGAGGAAACCAGGGAATGGAAACCGGAGATGGCACCGCAGGCTACGGTAGTGAACAAAATCGGGAACAGCAGCTGTACGCCGTTGCCGTTATCCACTGCAAAACCGGTCACAGCCGGGAATAATTTCGGATCAATATCCGGATGGGCGCCGAAGATGCCGACAATGGCAACGATCAGCATCGCATACAGCAGGAACGAGCTTAAATAGTCGCGGGGCTGCAGCAGGATCCAAACCGGGGTTACCGAAGCGATGGTGATATACGCGCCGATGATCCACATCCAGGTCTTGGTGGTGAAATAGAAGGGATGGAAGTTCATACCGATAGCCATGCAGAGCACGATGGCGATAACGCCCAAAATGGACGAGGTCACCATGGAAGCATGACGGCGGTATACGGCAAAGCCGAATACGATGGCAATCAGGATGAACATGATGGAAACCATGGCTACGGACGCGTTGGTGGCGCTGGCCTTGTAGTCAATGGCCCCGTTCACAACCTTGGCGCCGAAGGTAGATGCAACGATAGCCGCGAAGGCAGCTACTACCAGGATCAGTGTCAGGTACGAGAAAATAATGAAAAGACGTTTCGCCCGGCGGGACATGTTGGCGGAAATAACTTCGCCGATAGACTGGCCTTTATGACGGACGGATGCAAACAGCGCGCCGAAATCATGGACGCCGCCGAAGAATACGCCGCCGATAAGGATCCACAGGGTAACGGGCAGCCAGCCGAACATGGCCGCGCCGATAGGACCGGTGATCGGGCCTGCGCCGGCAATAGACGAGAAATGATGACCCATCAGAACGGGCGCCTTTGCGGGTACATAGTCAACGCCGTCTTCCAGCGCATGAGCCGGTGTCGGAATGTCCCCTTCCCCTACGCCCCACTGTTTGACCAGCCAGCCGCCATACAGGACATAGCCGCAGAACAGTACAGCCATAGCGATAAGAAGTAATACCAGAGTGTTCACAATAATGCCTCCCTTGCTTTTTTCGGGAACGCTTACGTTCCCTTGGGAAACCGCTGTTGATTCAGCGCATCCCAAATACTTTTTCCAGGTTCTTTTTCATACATAGACCACTATGATTAAAATGCAGCTTCTGTTGCGACGCCTCATAACAGGCTGCATGAAAATCCATCCATCCGTGAAAAGAAAACTTGAAGCTTTTATAAATCTTGCATTTTTCCAGCGCTTTGACCGCTTCCGGCGCAGCCGTGTCACACACAAACACAGGCGTAATGTACGTATACATATGGCCCGGCCCGATGTGCGCCAGCTTCATGCCTTCTTCGTAAGCGTAGTCCCTGCATTGCTCGAACAGGGACAGCGTCAGATCCTTTACAGAAAACAGGAAGATAAATTCTTCCTGATGGGTCGCCCACAGTTCATTGGATTTGAAGAGGAAATACTGCTCCGCTTTTTCGTAATACTCGCAAAGGGCGACAAAAGAATGTTCCCCCGGCAGCACCGGAGGAGTCAGTTTTCCTGCTTCACATATCCCTTTGCATTCTTCAGGCGGCGGATTCGGCCCGCCGTCAAACCGCGTTATAGTGTAATAGCGCCGGTACGCGGACAAAAGCCGTTCCACAGCCGTTGTTCTGTTACTCTCCATATTGATTCCTGTAACTGATATTTTAGAAAGACTTATAAAAATTTATAGAATTATAACACACTTACCTGTAACCGTCTACAGAATGAAATTAAAATTTAGCAAAAAGTGTAAAATTTGTAAAAAAATCGTGAATTTTATTTCTTACTTTACAGAAAATGATACATCCGAAATACCGGCTCATTATTTGGTTCCCGTTTTGGTTTCCGGATCCACCTTATCTTTGTACAGCCGGTAATACTCGTCCCTGTCATGAAGCACCGAAGCCACGTAGTTACGCGATTCGGGATAGGGAATGTCTTTGATTTCGTTGAAGTTGTAATCCCAGCCGTTGGCATTCATCCAGCCGTGGGTATTGCCCCGCCCCGCATTATAGGACATCATCATGAGGAGCATATTATCCTTGAATTCATATTTCAGCTCCGACAAATACCAGCAGCCCATCCGGATATTGATGCCCGGGTTATAAAGGGAATGAATGGAGTAGCCCTCCAGTCCCATCTGCTTGGCAATCCATTCCCCGGTTTCGGGCATGATCTGCATCATGCCGATGGCGCCCACCGGAGAAACGGCGCCGGGTTTGAATTCGCTCTCATTCTTTATGACCGCCGCCACCAGGAAGGGATCGATGTTGTTCCGCCGGGCATAGGTAACGATTTCATTCTGGTAAGGCCACATATAAACGAAGCGCATCTGCACCGCATCGCTGCGCCAGATCCGCCAGCCTGTGAAACTCAGCACCACAAGAAGCAGCAGTACGCACAACCACATACGTCTGCTGCTTTTGGCTTTTTGCTGTGAAACAGAAGATTTTTTACGTCGCACCGGCCGGCGCACCCGTTTCATGCGCCGGCTTTGCGGTTTTTCTTCTTTTAGTTCCGACTTATTCTGCTTTTCCTGTTTATCTGTTTTTCTTTTCTGTTGCAATTCCCAATTTCCGCAGTTCTTCCGCGGCCTGCTCTTTCGTATGTTCCAGCGTGCCGCTGTTATCGATGACCACATCGGCATACCGCTTCTTATCCGCCAGCGACATCTGCGCGTCGATCCGCGCCGTCACCGTTTCCTCCGGGGAATGATCCCGCTGCATCGCCCGCCGGATCTGCATCTCCCGGGGTACGCTGACCAGCCAGACGCAGTCCACCTCTGTATACCAGCCGCATTCGATCAGCAGCGGCACATCCAGCACCACCGCCTGCGCGCCTTTTGCCCGCTGCTCTTCCAGAAAACGCTGCCGGTCTGCCCGCACCTGGTCCTGGACAATTTTTTCGTATTGCTTCAGCAGCTTCCGGTCATGGAAGACCCGGTCTGCCACCCAGGGGCGGTTCAGCTCGCCGGTTTCCAGCAGGCATTCCGGCCCGAAAAAATCCACGATCTTCCGCAGACAGGCGCTGCCCTTCTTTACTGCAGCGCGGCTGGATGCATCTGCGTCAAAGACGGGAATCCCCAGCGACTGCAAATAGGAAGACACCGTGCTCTTTCCGCTGCCGATACCGCCTGTCAATCCGATAATTATCATACGTTCACACTTTCATTCTGCCACATCGGTAATTTATTTGTTCAAACCTGGAACTCGTTCAAAACCTGAAACATATTTGATTCCTGCAAATCTTCATTTATTTCTGGCAGCGGGGACAGTACACGCTGCCCCGTCCGCCGACCTTGATCTGTTTCAGCTCCGCCCCGCACTTCGTACAGGGCTGCCCTTTCCGCCCGTACACCAGCAGGAAATCCCTGTTATTGCCCATGTGCCCGTCCGCATCCTGATAATCCCGGAAGGTCGTGCCATGGTTGCGCAGCCCCTGGGCGATGACCTGATTGACCGCTTCATACAGCGCATGGACCTGCTTTTTTGTCAGCCGGTCCGTATACCGCGTGGGACGGATATCCGCTGCCGCCAGCGCCTCATCTGCATAGATGTTGCCCAGGCCGGCAATTTTATGCTGGTCCAGCAAAAAGCATTTTATCATCTGATGGCTCTTTTTCACCCGCTGCAGCAGGTAGTCTTCCGTAAACACCGCGCTCAGCGGCTCCGGTCCCAAAGACGCGTAGCCTTTGTCCGTCCAGGGATCGCTGCCGCCGCACAGGCACATGGTGCCAAAGGTCCGGATATCCGTGAACCACAGGTCCAGCCCGTCCGTCAGCGTGAAGCGGATCTTGGCAAAAGACGGCTCCGGCGCTTCCCGGGAAGTCACCAGCAGCGCCCCGGTCATCCGCAGATGCGCCATAATATACTGCCCGTTATCCAGCAGCAGCGTCAGGTATTTGCCTTTCCGCCGCACATCGGTAACCGTCCGCCCCTCCACACCGGTAATGAACTCCGGCACGGAAGGATGCAGGATCATACGGGGCAGGCGGACCTCCGCCTTTACAATTTTCTTTCCTTTAATTTGGGGCAGCAGGGATATACGGACCTGCTCCACCTCCGGCATTTCCGGCATACTCGCACCTCACTGTTTTACGGATCGGCGGCCAAGCCTCTCGCTTCATTATTACTGATTATATTATTTCGCAGCGGCCCAGTCTTTGCCGTAGTTCACCTCTGCCAGCAGCGGTACATCCAGCGCAAAGGCGTTCTGCA
>JAFTZZ010000257.1 GCA_017460905.1 Acidaminococcaceae bacterium
CCTGCGGAAGATCGGCAAAAAGGTTATCGTGGCGCTGCGCGAGCCCTCGCTGGGACCCTGTTTCGGCATCAAGGGCGGCGCGGCAGGCTGCGGTTATTCCCAGGTAGTGCCTATGGAAGACATCAACCTGCATTTTACAGGCGACTTCCATGCAATTACCTCGGCCCATATGCTGCTGTCGGCGATGCTGGATAATTCCATCCAGCAGGGAAATCCGCTGAACATTGATCCGCGGCGCATCATCTGGAAACGGGTGGTGGACATGAATGACCGGGCGCTGCGGAACATCGTCATCGGCCTGGGCGGCAAGGCCCACGGTGTGCCCCGGGAAGACGGCTTTGACATTACCGTGGCCAGTGAAGTTATGGCAATCCTGTGCCTGGCTTCCAATCTCCACGATTTGAAAGAACGGCTGAAGAAGATCGTCGTTGCCTATAATTACGACGGCAAGCCCGTAACGGCGGAAGACCTGCATGCAGCCGGCGCTATGGCTGCCCTGCTGAAGGACGCGGTCAAGCCGAACCTGGTGCAGACGCTGGAGCATGTACCGGCAATCATTCACGGCGGGCCTTTTGCCAACATCGCCCATGGCTGCAACAGCGTCATGGCAACCCGCACAGCGCTGCGTCTGGCTGATTATACCATTACGGAAGCCGGTTTCGGCGCCGACCTGGGAGCAGAAAAATTCTTTGACATCAAATGCCGTCAGGCAGGCCTGTCCCCGGATGCCTGCGTAGTGGTCGCCACGGTGCGCGCACTGAAGATGCACGGCGGCGTCGCCAAGACGGATCTGAAGGAGCCCAATGTGGAGGCCGTGAAAAAAGGCCTGCCGAACCTGGGCAAGCATATTGAAAATATCTTTAAGTTCGGGGTCCCGGTGGTGGTTGCCATCAACATTTTCGCGCAGGACACCAGGGAAGAACTGCAGGCAGTATATGATTACTGTGCCGGCATGGGCGTCAACGTAGCCCTCAGCGACGTATTCGCCAGGGGCGGCGAAGGCGGCACGGATCTGGCGAAAGAAGTCGTTGCGCTGGCAGAAAGCGGTATGGCCCGCTTCAAACCGGTCTATCCGCTGGAGCTGCCGCTGCGTGACAAGGTGGCGGCTATCGTGAAGGAAATTTATGGCGGCGACAAGGTGGAATTCCAGACCAAAGCGGCTCAGGCACTGGACCAGTATGAAAAAGAAGGGTACGGAAACCTGCCGGTCTGCATGGCCAAGACGCCGTATTCCCTGTCGGATAACCCGGCGCTGCTGGGCGCGCCGTCCGGCTTCACGGTGAATGTCAAGAATGCGAAAATCAGCGCCGGCGCGGGCTTTATCGTCATTTATACCGGCGATATCATGACCATGCCCGGCCTGCCCAAAAAACCGGCGGCGGAAAACATTGACGTAACAGATGAAGGGAAAATAAGCGGACTGTTCTGACATGGAAAAACTGATCATGAACGGGCGTCCGGTGGCGGATGCCTGTAAAGAAAAAATCAAAGCGAAGACTGATGCGGCAAAAGCGGAAGGAAAGGCTGTCACCCTGGCGATCCTGACTGTGGGGCAGGATCCGGCTTCTTTCGTGTACCGGAAACGGCTGCTGAAAATGACGGAAAGCCTGGGCATTGACAGCCGGTGTGTGGAACTGCCGGAAACCGCAGCTACAGAGGAAGTGGTCGCCGCAGTGCAGGCGTTAAATGAAGACGCTTCTGTGACCGGCATCCTCCCCATGATGCCTATGCCGAAGCAGGTGAACAGCAAGAGGGTTGGGGCTGCTTTGGCGCCGGAAAAGGACATGGACTGCCTGAATCCGGTCAACGGCGGGGCGCTGCTGATGGGCAACGGCCGCCGGGCCGCCTGTACGCCCCGCGCCTGTCTGGCAATCCTCAAGTTTTACGGAATCCCGCTGGACGGCAAACATGCCGTCGTGCTGGGACGCAGCAACGTGGTGGGCAAACCTGTGGCGCTGCTGCTGCTGCAGGAAAACTGCACCGTGACGGTCTGCCATTCCCATACCAAAAACCTGACGGAACTGCTGCGGCAGGCGGATATTATCGTGGCAGCCATCGGCAAAGCCGGATTTGTGACCCGGGATATGGTAAAACCCGGCGCGGTGATCGTGGACGTCGGCATCAACGTGACCGAAAACGGGATTGTAGGAGACGTGGCGCCGGACGCGCTGGAAAACGCTTCCGCCTATACGCCGGTCCCCGGCGGGGTCGGCGTGGTCAGCAATGTCATGATGATGGACGCGCTGGCCGGAAATTTATGACGGGGGATAAAAGCTTCACTTTAAAAAATTTCAAATTAATGGTATAAAAGATGCAGCGTATCCGGGAAAAGACAATTGAATTTTCGATTGTCTTGAGCTATACTGTTTATAAGCTTACAGCTCACGATGCTGATTTTAATGTGGCGCATACCCGCTTCGGGAACCGGAAGGCGGGAATCCGCAAAAGGAGGAAAGGTTAAGATGTATGTAAAGAAATCGGTTGCGGCAAGTTTACTGTGTGTACTGGCATTAAGCGTTGCGGCCTGCGGCGGCGGGGATAAAAAAGCAGATGCCCCGAAAAAAGACGAGAAAGCGGCAGCAGCCACTGATACCGTCATGCTGTACTCTTCCATGCAGGAAGACCAGCTGAATGCCGTTAAGAAAGCCTTTGAAAAGAAGTATCCCAACATTAAACTGGACTATTACTTCGCAGGCACCGGCAAGGTTAAAACCAAAATCTTTACCGAGGCCAAAGGCGGCCAGGTTGCGGCTGACGTAATCTGGGTAGGCGACCCTGCCGACTATATCGGATTCAAAGCCGATGGGAAGATCCTCCAGAAATATGAATCCCCGGAAGCCAAGAACATCGACAAGGCCTTTATCGATCCGGAAGGCTTCTATACCGGCGCCCGTATGATGAACATGGGCATTGCCTTTAATACCAACAAGGTTAAGAAGGAAGAAGCGCCCAAGACCTGGAACGACCTGCTGGATCCGAAATGGAAAGGCCAGATCGTCATGACCGACCCGGGCACTGCAGGA
>JAFTZZ010000258.1 GCA_017460905.1 Acidaminococcaceae bacterium
CAAAATAATTGACGGGACGATTCTTCCGCAGCGCCTGCAAATAAGCAGGCGCTGTTTTTTTTACGACATTTTAAATAACATATTGTAAGTTATTTTCTTTTGTGATATTATCTGTTCTGTAAATCAGTACCGCAAATCGTGTAAGAAAACGTTGATTAAATGAGTTTGTACTCTGCAAGCGTGCAGACGAATTAATCAGTGTTTCCGTAAGCTTCATTAACGTTTCTGCAACTATGGGGGATATATGTCTGTTTTTGAAAGAGTATTTAAAACGCCCTATGAACAACGCTATATGAATATTGCCCTGCCCGCCGCGATAGAATGCGTATTTATGAATGTGCTGGCCTCTGCCGACCTGATCATGGTGGGTTCATTAGGCGCCGCTTCCATCGCGGCAGTCAGCATTTTTCTGCAGCCCCGGCAGGTTTTGTTGTGCTTTGCCCGTTCCATTGCCTCTGCGGTAACGCTGCTGACGGCGCGCAAGGCGGGGGCGAAAGATGTACGCGGCGTTTCGGAGCTGTTGCGCAAGTCGTTGTTTCTGGGCTGTATCTTCATGGGTCTGCTTCACATCCTGTTCTTTCTGTTTCTGCAAAAGATTCTGCTGCTGATGGGGGCGGGGAGCGATTATCTGCCCCAGGCGCTGTTGTATGCCAAGGTTGCCGTGCTTTCGGTTTTCATTACATCTATGACTGCCATTTTACAGGCGGTACAGCTTGGTTTTGGGGAAACTACGGCCATTATGCGGACAAACGTTACCGGAAACGTAATCAATGTGATTGTGAACGCGCTTCTGATCTTTGGTCTGGGGCCGTTTCCCCGGCTGGGCGTTGTGGGCGCTGCGGTGGGTACTGTCGTGGGAACGCTGTTTACCTTGTGCGCAACGGTTTACGTAATGAATTATAACCGCTATTTTTCCCAGGGCGGCAGTTTTATTCCGGACCGAAAGTATTTCCGGGAATTTTTGCCGGTTTTCGGGAGCATCTTCAGCGAGTTGGGATGCGAACGGGTGGGCATGGTCCTGTTCGCCCGCATGGCTGCCGGTCTGGGTACGGTGCCCTTTGCCGTTCACAGTATCTGTATGAGCATATGCGACTTCTATTACGATTTTGTGACGGGGATGGGAAAAGCCGGCATGGTACTGGCAGGCCAGAGCTGCGGCGCAAAAAATGATAAGGACTGGCATATTTACCGTAAGATTGGCGTCAAGTGGAGCCTGATTTTTTCTGCCATAAGCTGCGTTTTCATCGTGCTGTTCCGCACGCAGATATTTTCTATTTACTCGACGGATCCGGAAGCGCTGGCCATCAGCGGGATCATTATGGTCATGGTGGCGCTGGTGGGCTTTCCGGAAGCCCACGCCCTTGTCTGTGCGGGGGTGCTGCGGGGCAGCGGGAAGACGGCTGCGGTGGCTGCGTATTCCTTTGCGTCCATTACGGTCCTGCGTCCTTTGATGACTGCGTTTTTTCTGTATGTGATGGGCTGGGGGCTGCTGGGAACCTGGGTGGCGCTGGTGCTTGACCAGTGCATTCGCGCCGGCTGCGCCACGTTCCTGCTGCAGCGCCTGAAACCCCGGATTCGCGAATACATGGAAACCCTGAGTAGGTAGCGACTTGTTGTGATATAGTAACATTTAAGGAAATATGCAAAGGCGGTAGAGAAGCATGGATTTTATCAGGGCGAGAAGTGAAGAGCAGAAAAAAATACGGATTCAGCAGATTGTGGATGCGGCGGCGGCGCTTTATGCCGAAGTAGGGTATGACAAGGTAACCTTTTCCCAGATTGGCCGAAAGCTGAATTTTACCCGTCTGAATCTGTATAACTATTATCATTGTAAAGAAGATATCTTTCTGACGCTGCTGCTGCAGGATATATGGGCCATGGTGGCAGATGCGCAAAGCACCTTTACAGAGCCTGTCACGGAGCGCGACGGGTTCTGCCTGTCCTGGGCGGCTATGATGCTGCGGCACCAGCGGATGATGGCTCTGTTCAGCATTGTGAACACAGTGATTTTAAAAGACGCTTCTTCGGACATGCACCGCCGTTTCCGTTCCGAAATGCATGAGGCCTATAACCTTCTTACGGCGCTTGTGCAAAAGCTGTTTCCTGCCTTCACGCCTGAGCAGGCGGCTAAGTTTATAGAGTATGAGAACGGATATGCGTTAATTGTGTACCCGGCCAGCCTGGAATATAAAAACAGTCAGCACATTGAGGTTTTCAAAGATGCCGGGTTCGGTACGCGGGATTTTATCTCACAGTTTGTCCCGTTTTTGAAAATATTACTGAAAGGGCTGGAAAATGCCCCGGAATACTGAAGCCTGACCGGGTTTTGGCCGTCAGTACGGCGTGTTTCGCATTAGCAGGTTCTTTTTCCAAAACCGTAACATAGTTTACAGAGAATTGGATTTTTATAAAAATTTGCCTCTGAAATTGAAAAATCGTTTGACGAAAGCATGTTCCGGTGCTAAACTTCACGTTAAGTAAATGCTGATTAAATGAGTTTGTGCGATTGCCGAGGGCGTTTTGCGAATGACAAGGAAATAGCTCGAAGGCGCAGCGGGGCTGCGTCAAGAGATATTGACGAAGTCATTCACAAAACGCACCGGCAAGCGTGCAGACGAATTAATCAGCGGTTACTTAAGTAAATATTGACCACTAAACCGTTGAGACGGAGATCAAGCCAAAGTAAGCGCTTACAGAGAGTCCG
Organism: Acidaminococcaceae bacterium; assembly: GCA_017460905.1. Taxonomy (GTDB): domain Bacteria; phylum Bacillota; class Negativicutes; order Acidaminococcales; family Acidaminococcaceae; genus Succiniclasticum. The sequence continues at coordinate 2,705 of JAFTZZ010000258.1, forward strand.
GGCAGCTGAAATCCGGGCAGAGATGCTGGTTGGTAAATGGACCGTTGAGGGTGCGTTGAAATTGTGGGAGCCGCAGGCGTTCTAGAAGAAGCTGCCGTTTGTGTGAAGTCCCGCGAAAGTATTACGCAACGTTTCGTCCGCGTTAGGGAAGGAGGATGTGTTGGCATCTGCAAGAGGGCGCAGCAAAAGCTGCGAATCAAGGTGGTACCGCAGGTTTGGCATACTATGACCTGTCCTTGTGAAGAGCGAGGACAGGTTTTTTGTTGCAAATGTTGGCCGGTTATGTCAATTAAAAAGTTCAGGAATATGGGGGGATTTGACAATGATCAAAGAAGCAATCGTCAAAATCGTAAGCAAAGAGGATTTAACCTATGAAGAAGCCTACGCTGTCATGAATGAGATCATGAGCGGGGAAACTACCGCTACGCAGAATGCGGCGTTTCTGGCGGCGCTGTCCACCAAAAGCGCCCGGGCGGAGACCAGGGATGAAATAGCCGGATGCGCTGCGGCCATGCGGGCCCATGCCACAAAAGTGGATACGGGCATGGACGTGTTTGAAATTGTCGGCACCGGTGGTGACAACGCCCAGAGCTTCAACATTTCCACAACATCTGCGCTGATTGCGGCAGCGGGCGGCATGAAGGTGGCCAAGCACGGCAACCGGGCGGCTTCTTCCCTGTGCGGGACGGCCGACTGCCTGGAAGCGCTGGGGGTTAACATCAATCAGAGCCCTGCCCGCTGCATCGAATTGTTGAAGGAAGTCGGCATGTGCTTCTTCTTTGCGCAGAAGTATCACACTTCTATGAAATATGTGGGACCGATTCGCAAAGAGCTCGGATTCCGGACCGTGTTCAATATTCTGGGGCCCCTGACGAATCCGGGGTATCCTTCCATGCAGCTGCTGGGCGTGTATGACGGCTATCTGGCGGAACCGCTGGCCCAGGTGCTGACAAATCTTCGCGTACGGCGGGGCATGGTGGTGTACGGACAGGATAAACTGGATGAAATTTCGCTGAGCTCGCCGACTACGGTTTGCGAAATTCAGGACGGCTGGTATAAAACCTATACCATCACGCCGGAAGAGTTTGGCTTTGCCCGTTGCTGCAAGGAAGACCTGAAGGGCGGGACACCGGCAGAAAATGCGCAGATTACGCGGAATATTCTGCAGGGTGAAAAGGGCCATAAACGCAATGCGGTGCTGCTGAATGCAGGAGCGTCGCTGTACATCGGCGGCAAGGCAAAGGATATGAAGGAAGGCATTGCGCTGGCGGCGGAACTGATCGATTCCGGTAAAGCGCTGGCCACGCTGCAGAAACTGATTGAAGTTAGCAACCGTCCGGAATAAAACGGAAATGATGCTGATGCAGCGAAGCGCAGCAGAATCGCGGAGGCATTCCTGCTACATAATAATATGAAGTAATGTGATTTATATAGATATAGTGAGCGACAATAATAGTTGCGTTTTCACTTGAGCGGTGCGCAGTCCTGTCAAAAGACAAATTGTAAAGTTTAAAGTCGTTTACTATAGAATGAAGATTAAAGATAGTTGAAAAGGTTGTTGAGTAGCTTGATTTTAGAAAAATTGGCGGCTGCGGCGCAAGAACGGGTCGCAGGGCTGGAAAAACGTAAAAGCTTTGAAGCTGTGCGGGAAGAAGCGGAGCAGATTTATAAAAAGGAATCCGTTCAAGCGGCAGGTAAGGGACTCTTCGACAGAAAGTGGAGTTTTTCGGAAAACCTGCGCCGCCCCGGGCTGAATTTTATCTGCGAATGCAAAAAGGCTTCCCCGTCCAAAGGGCTGATTTCTTCGGAATTTCCGTATCTGGACATTGCGCGGGCCTATGAAAAGGGCGGCGCGGCAGCGATTTCCTGCCTGACGGAGCCGGACTATTTTTTAGGCTCGGATGTTTATCTGGAGGAAATCGCGCAACAGGTTTCCCTGCCGGTGCTGCGCAAGGACTTTACGGTCAGTGCGTATCAGGTTTATGAGGCGAAGCTGCTGGGCGCTAAAGCGGTATTGCTGATTTGCGCGATCCTGTCCCCGGCGCAGCTGCAGGAGTACCGGCTGGCAGCGGAAAGCGTGGGACTGGATGCGCTGGTGGAGACCCATGATGCCGCAGAAATTGAAACAGCGCTGCAAAGCGGGGCAAAACTGATCGGTATCAACAACCGCAATCTGCAGGATTTTTCCGTAGATATCAATACCTGCCTGCAGCTGCGGCAGGAAATACCCGAAGACCGTATCTGCGTGGCGGAAAGCGGCATCCGTAATGAAACAGATATCCGCTGTTTAAAGGAAAAAGGATTTAATGCTGTGCTGATTGGGGAGACCCTGATGCGCAGCGGCAATCCGGAGCAGACGCTGCGGCAGTTCCGGGAGGCGTAACGTGAAAGACAGTATGATCAGAGTTAAGTTCTGCGGCATACGCAGGAAAGAAGATGTGGAAGCGGTCAACCGGCTGCAGCCGGATTTTGCGGGTTTCGTCTTTGCGAAGAGCAAACGGCAGGTGACGGCGGAACAGGCGGCGGAACTGAGAGGAAGGCTGCATCAGGAAATCAGAACAGTAGCTGTTCTGGTCAACCATCCGGTGGAACAGGCGGCACAGTTGGCAAACAGCGGCGTGGCCGACCTGCTGCAGTTGCATGGGGACGAAGACCGGGAATATATTGCCAGGCTGAAAACGCTGACGGACGCGAAAATTATCAAAGCGATCCGTCTGCAGGGAAATGAAGCAGACCGCTTACTGTTGAGGGAAGCGGAACAGGCAGACTTTTACCTGTTTGATACCTTTGTCACAAACACATACGGAGGCACCGGAAAAACCTTTTCTCTTACCTTATTAAAAGGCGTGTCGGTAGACAAGCCATTCTTTCTGGCAGGGGGACTGGATGCAGAGAATGTTTCAGGAATCGTGAAAAAAGTAATAGCAGATAAAAGCCTGTCCCCGTTTTTTTACGGCGTAGATGTATCCGGCGGCATTGAAACGGGCGGATACAAAGATGTTATTAAAATGGAAGCATTTATAAAAGTGATGAGAAGGTAGATTGGAGTTTGATTGCCAGGACTGATACCGCCTGAATAAGCGAAGCGCTCCCGCAGGGCGCGAAGAACTATGAATTGAGCGTTGTGGATAAAGCTGAGAAAACATTGAGAGCGTTTGCGTTATTCCATGAGGTGAAAAGTGCCGTCGTGGCAAGACTGTTTGAGGGCGCAGCCCGAGTTTCGTAGCCACAGGCACTTACCCCA
>JAFTZZ010000259.1 GCA_017460905.1 Acidaminococcaceae bacterium
ATGACCGACGAGCAGCGGGCCTTTGTCCGGGCCAATATCTTTCCGTACTGGAAAGGCAAATCCCTGGAAGAAGCGTATCTGGCGCAGATTCCGCCGGAAATTGCCAAGGTAGCGGTTGACACCGGCATCATTGATATCGATTCCAAATGGCGTCAGTCCGTAGGTGAAATCACGCCGGACTATCAGGACGTGCTGTTTAAAAAAGGCTGGCAGGGCATTATTGATACCTGCCGGGAAAAGATGGCGAAGATCAGCCTGGCGGCGCCGGACGTACTGCAAAAGCATGATTTCTACCGTTCCGTCATCCTCTGCGGCGAAGGTATGATCCGCCTGGCCGGCCGGTACCGTGAAAAGGCGCTGGAACTGGCGGCAGCGGAAACCGATGCCGCACGCAAGGCGGAACTGCTGGGGATTGCGGATATCTGCAGCCGGATCCCGGCGCAGCCTCCGGTAACCTTCCAGGAAGCGCTGCAGATGATCTGGTTCTACCAGCTGGGCGGCATCCTGATGGAAAATCCGCTGTCCCTGAACCCGGGCCGTTTTGACCAGTATATGTATCCTTACTATAAATATGATATCGAACATAAACTTCATGACGATGACGGTATTTTAGAGCTGATCGAATGCTACTGGCTGAAGCTGTCCGAATGGGTCTGGACGATTTCTGCCAATACGGCGGATTTCTTTGCCGGCTACAATCAGTTCCAGAACCTGACCGTAGGCGGCACCGACCGCAACGGCAAGGACGCTACCAATGAACTGAGCTACCTGTGCCTGAAGGCTACCGGCGAAGTAAAGACCCATCAGCCGGGCCTGTCCGTCCGTATCGGCCATGACAGCCCCCATAAATTTGTGGAGGCGGTGATGGAGCTGGTGGCCCAGGGAACCGGTTTCCCGGCCATTCACAGCGATAAGACCGGGTACCAGATGCTGAAGAACATGGGCTATGAGACCGAGGATGCCCGCGACTGGAACAACTGCGGCTGCGTGGTACCACATTTCCGCAAGACCTTTGAATGGACCAGCACCGTAAACGTAAACTTCAGCGGCGCGTTTGAATATGCGACCAACGGCGGCAAGAGCCGCATCACCGGCGTACAGATGGGCCTGCCCATCCATACGGACCGGAAGTTCGCTTCCTACGAAGAAGTGGAACAGGCCTTCATGGAACAGTTTGACAATCTGATTTCCATTTCTGTAACGGGCGCGATCCTGGCACAGAAGCTGCAAAAGGTGCTGATTCCCCGTCCGTTCTTCTCCGCTGTATCGGAATCCTGTCTGGAAAAAGGCCTGGATTTGGTAGACGGCGGCGCGAAGTATACTATCGGACCTGTACTGACCGGTATCGGGCTGGCGGAATCCGCCAACAGTCTGGCTGCTGTTAAGAAGCTGGTGTTTGATGACAAAGTCTGCACCATGGACGAACTGCTGGATGCCATGGACAAAAACTGGGAAGGCTATGACGAGCTGCGCAAGCTGGCCCAGGATGCGCCCAAGTACGGCAACGACGATGATTATGTCGATGATATCGCCCGCCGTATCGGCAATCACTATTATGAAGAAGCGCATAAATATACGGATATTTACGGCAAGACCTTTACGACTGCCTTTATGGGCATTTCCAACTTTATTCCCACGGGCCGCGTGATTGGCGCCACCGCCTGCGGGCGCAAGGCGACGGAACCGATTTCCGAGGGCGTTTCCCCGGTAGCGGGTACCGATACCTCCACCCCGCTGGCCGCCATGAAGTCTGTTGCCAAGATGAATCAGGACATCCATTCCGGCGGTACGCTGCTGAACATGCGTCTCAGCCATGACCTGGTAAGCACCCCGAGAGGGCGCAACAACCTGGCGTCCATGATCCAGTCCTTCTTTGACATGGGCGCTTTCCATATCCAGTTCAACACCCTGTCCAGCAAGACGCTGCTGGATGCCCAGGCGCATCCGGAAAATTACAGGGACCTGCTGGTGCGTGTAGCCGGTTACAGCACGCAGTTTGTACACCTGTCCAAGACGCTGCAGGATTCGATCATCCGCCGCACCGTCCATGATGAATATTAAGGGCAGGATCCTCCAGCTGCAGCACTATTCCGTAAATGACGGGGACGGCATCCGGACCATTGTGTTTTTTGCCGGGTGCCCGCTGCACTGCCGCTGGTGCGCCAATCCGGAAGGGCTGCAGGCCCGGAACCGGATCATGTACATCGCTTCCCGCTGCATTGGCTGCGGGCGTTGTACCGCTGTCTGCCCGCTGCAGATCGGCTGCGACCTGAACGCACCGGGAGAGCGGGATAAGTGTATCGGCTGCGGGGCCTGCGTAAAGGCCTGTCTGGAACACGCGCGAAAAAATACGGTGACAGACTGGACCGTTCAGCAGGTGCTGGACTGGCTGGAAAAAAATCTGCTTTTCTTCCGGGAATCCGGCGGGGGCGTGACCTATTCCGGCGGGGAATGTACACAGCAGCCGGAATTCCTGGCAGCGCTGGTCCGTGCGGTATATGATATGGGGCTGAACCAGGCGATTGAGACCAGCGGGTATTTTCCGCTGGAGAAGCTGCAGCCGACGCTGGATCTGCTGGACCTGTTGTTTATCGACATCAAGCATATGGACAGGGATAAACACAGACAGTTTACCGGCGTGGATAACGGCCTGATTTTGCAGAATATTGCCGCGCTGGGTGAACAGGGGAAAAACATCATCATCCGGGTGCCTGCGATTATGGGCGTCAACGGGGATGAAGAAAATATCCGGAATACGGCCCGCTTTGTCCGGCAGCACCTGCCAAATCCGAAGATGGAACTGCTGCCGTACCACAGCTACGGAGCGGATAAATATACGCAGCTGGGTCTGCCGTATGAGGAAGACGCGCTCCGCCGCCCGACAGAGGAAGAACTGGCGCGGCTGCGTCAGGTCATCGAAGCGGAAGGCGTGGAAACGGTATCGTTCCGGTGAGTAAACCAATATCAGACAAACAGCGGCTTCCTTTTGTAGCTTTTTTAACAATAATTGTTCAGGTAAGTTTTTACTGACCGCCGGGAGAGCAAATTTGTCTGTAACCTATTTACTTTATTCAAAATACGGCTTACAATATACACTGTACGGGTATACATTGTTTTTGCTGGATTGTCTTACGCCTGTGCAGAAAATGAGGGAAGGATTTGAGAAAGATGCTGAAATTATCCGGGAAAAAAGTGAAAGCGCTGACAGCAGCCCTGTTGCTGACGTTAGCGGTAGGCATGGCCGGCTGTGGCGGCGGTGATAAAAAGGCGGCGGCTCCTGCTGCGGAGAAAAAATTTAATGTTGGCATTGTCCAGCTTGTGGAACACGCCGCATTGGATGCTGCCAATAAAGGTTTTGTTGACGGCCTGGCCAAAAACGGGTTCAAGGAAGGAAAAAATATCACCTTTGACCGGCAGAATGCGCAGGCCGACCAGTCCAACCTGCAGAATATCGCTAACCGGTTTGTCAATAATAAAGTGGACCTGATCTGCGCGATTGCGACGCCTTCCGCGCAGACTGTAGCTAACGCGACGAAGGATATTCCCATTGTCGGTACGGCTATTACCGATTATAAATCCGCGAAACTGGTGAAGGATCCGGCCAAACCGGGAACCAACGTAACCGGCACCACGGATATGAACCCCATCAAGGAGCAGGTGGAACTGCTGCAGAAGGTGGTTCCCTCCGCGAAGAATGTGGGCGTTATCTACTGCTCCAGCGAAGTCAACAGCCAGATCCAGGTTGACATCCTGAAAAAAGAAGCGGCAGCAAAGGGTCTGACCATTCAGGAAGCTACGGTTTCCACCGTAAATGATATCCAGCAGGCAGCCCACAGCCTGATCGGCAAGGTTGACGCGCTGTACATTCCGACCGATAATATCATGGCGTCCGCTATGCCGACCCTGTGCAAGGTAACAGACGAAGCGAAGCTGGCGGTCATCTGCGCAGAACCGGGCGAAGTTAAGGCCGGCGGCCTGATTACACTGGG
>JAFTZZ010000260.1 GCA_017460905.1 Acidaminococcaceae bacterium
AAACAGTGCAGCCCGCGGGTGTTTCATTATAAAAATTCTATCTAAAATTGTTGGGAGATACCATGAGCGAGGAATTAAAAAACAAAATTGAAAAGCGCCGGACCTTTGCGATTATTTCGCACCCCGATGCCGGTAAGACGACATTAACGGAAAAACTGCTGCTGTATGGCGGAGCAATCCATCTGGCCGGCAGCGTTAAGGCAAGAAAAGCGAATAAACACGCGGTTTCCGACTGGATGGAAATCGAAAAGCAGCGTGGTATCTCGGTCACTTCTTCGGTACTGCAGTTTGATTATCAGGGATACCGTGTCAATATTCTGGATACCCCCGGCCATCAGGACTTTTCGGAGGATACCTACCGTACCCTGATGGCGGCGGACAGCGCGGTCATGCTGATCGACGCTGCCAAAGGCGTGGAACCCCAGACCAAAAAGCTGTTCTGGGTATGCCACCGCCGTCATCTGCCGATCTTTACGTTCATCAATAAGCTGGACCGCTTCGGCCGGGAGCCTCTTGACCTGATGGAAGAGGTGGAAAAGATCCTGCAGATCAAGGTGTATCCCATCACCTGGCCGGTAGGACTGGACGGCAAATACAAAGGCGTGTATAACCGTCTGACCAAAGAGGTTTCCTTATTTAAAACTGACGCCAGCCACGGCAGCAAACAGCTGGAGGAATTCTCTGCGGATATTAACGATCCCCGCATTAAGGAGATGATCGGGGACGAACTGTTCGACGCCCTGCTGGGCGATATTGAGCTGCTGGACATGGCGGGAGAGGAATTCAATCTTGAAGATGTGAACAAAGGCGAACTGACGCCTATGTTTTTCGGCAGCGCCATGACCAACTTCGGCGTACAGGAGTTTCTGGAGAAGTTCCTGACCATGTCGCCGCCGCCCCAGCCCCGCACCCTGCAGAACGGGGATGTGATCCAGCCGGATAATCCGCTGTTCAGTGCCTTTGTTTTTAAAATTCAGGCAAACATGAATCCGGCTCACCGTGACCGGATCGCGTTCATGCGCATCTGCTCCGGCGAGTTTGATAAGGGCATGACCGTGTATCATGACCAGAGCGGCAAACCGGTGAAACTGGCCCAGCCCCAACAGTTCCTGGCCCAGGAGCGCACCATTGTGGAAAAGGCCTATCCGGGCGATATTATCGGCCTGTTTGATCCCGGTATCTTCGGTATCGGCGACAGTCTCAGCGACGAGAAGCTGAAGCTGCGCTTCGAGGATTTCCCCGTATTCCCGCCGGAAATTTTTGCGCGGGTGCAGCCGAAAGATTCGTTAAAGCGCAAACAGTTTGAAAAGGGCGTCATGCAGTTATCCCAGGAGGGCGCTATCCAGGTGTTCCTGCAGAAGCATGTGGGACTGGAAAGCTTTATCGTGGGCGTGGTAGGCCAGCTGCAGCTGGAAGTGCTGGAATACCGCCTGAAAAACGAATACAATGCCCAGCTGATGATGACCCAGCTGCCCTTTACCGTAGCCCGCTGGGTCTACGCGGACGATCCGGACGCCATTGAAAAGCTGCGCGGCCTGGATAACGGCATGCTGGTTTATGATAAGAAGGACCGTCCGGTCATTTTGGTCAATAATGAATGGGCGCTGAACTGGATTTTGCAGCGCAACCCGGGACTGGAATTTTTGGCGGTGCCTTCGGATAAAGCGAGAGTGTAAACGGCAGTGCAGGCGTTTGTTATGTGCTGCAACATTCATTAACGATTGCGTTTGATAAAGGTTTTGCGAATGAGAGAAACGGCAACGATTTTAGGGATCCCCGTCAATCCGTACACCATGGATGAAGCGGTGGATAAGCTGACAAAGGATACGCTGGCAAAAAAGAAAAATTTTATTGTGACGGCCAATGCGGAAATCATTATGATGGCGCAGCAGGATCCGGGGTACAAAGCGCTTTTGCTGAATCAGGCCGATATGATCCTGCCGGACGGCGCCGGCACGGTCTGGGCCGGCAATTATCTGGGCTATACCGTTCCGGAACGGGTTGCGGGTTACGATCTGTACCTGCGTCTGTTGGAAGAAGCGGCCCGCCATAAAATTCCTGTTTATTTCTTTGGCGGAACCCCGGGCATTGCTGAAGCGGCTGCCCGGGAAGGCCAGAAACGGTGGCCGGGGCTGGAGGTCGTCGGCTGCCGCAACGGATACTTTAAGGAAGAAGAAGAGCCGGAGATTATTGAAGGCATCAACCGCAGCGGCGCGGCCATGCTGTTTGCGGCGCTGGGCGCCCCCAAGCAGGAAAAATGGCTGAGTAAATACGGCAAAAAACTGCAGCCTGTCCTGCGCATGGGTATCGGCGGCAGCTTCGACGTGCTGGCCGGAAAAGTACAGCGCGCGCCGAAATGGATGCAGGACGCAAAACTGGAATGGTTCTACCGTCTGGTGAAGCAGCCCAGCCGTTTTGGCAGGATGCTGGCACTGCCCAAATTTGTATTAGCTGTGAGAGAAGAAAAAAACAGGAAAAAGTAAACTTTGCCACAATATATTGTTTGTTTTATATAGACAAATAACAGATTATGTATTATAATACATCAGTTAAAAGGAAAGATATAAACTGACTGATATATCTTATGGATTAATCACTGTACTATAACGGAACCGGAAAGGAGGCCTCTCATGCGTATTGTTAAACAGGGTTACCCGTTTATCATTGCGGCGCTGCTGCTGGCGGTCATCTGCTTTGCGGTGTTCGGGCCTCATATTGCTGTGATCCCGCTGGTACTGGCCTGCTATTTTGCGTATTTTTTCCGTAATCCGTACCGTATCGTGGCCAAAGACGATGCGCTGCTGTATTCCCCTGCAGACGGTACAGTCATGGGTGTTACGGAAGTTTATGACGACGAATTCTTAAACGCAGATGCCAAAAAGGTGACGATTTTTCTTTCCGTATTTAATGTGCATGTCAACCGCAGCCCGGCGGAAGGCATGATCAAGTTTCAGCGGTATACGGTAGGTAACTATTTACCTGCTTTTAATAAGAATGCGGCCTTTGAGAACGAACGGTTTGCCATTGGCATTGAAAATGACCGTATGAAAATACTGGTGATCCAGATTGCCGGTATCCTGGCGCGCCGTATCGACAACTGGGTCAATCTGGGAAACCATCTGGAACAGGGGGAAGTTTACGGTATGATTAAATTCGGCTCCTGTACCGAGCTGATCGTGCCTGCCGATGTGGAGATCCTCTGCAAAAAAGGGGATAAGGTGAAAGGCGGCATCACCGTTTTAGGGAGGATAAAAAGGTGAATTATAAGCGTATTGTTCCCAATACCATCAGCGGTATCAGCCTGGTATTGGGTGTTTTTTCGATTTTTTATACGCAGGAACAGAATTATTTTATGGCGGCGGTGTGCATCATTTTATCGGTCGTCGCTGATTCGCTGGACGGCAGGGCGGCCCGTGCGCTGGGCGTTTCCGGCCCCTTTGGCGTGGAAATGGATTCCCTTTGCGACTTAGGCGCGTTCGGTGTTGCGCCGGCAATTTTAATTTACCAATTCGCCTTGACAGACCTGGGCTGGTGGGGTAAAATAATCGCCGGATTGTATACCTTCTTCGGCGCCATGCGCCTGGCCCGCTTTAACGTAAATACCTCTGTGGTGCACGGTTACTTCCAGGGTATGCCCATTCCGGCAGGCGCCTGCTGTATTGCCACGTATGTAGTATCCGGTTTTAATTTCACGCCGGTTGCAGCCGGCATCATGACGCTGGCCGTAGCCATTATTTTATACAGCAATGTGAAATTTCCCGACTTTAAGGGAAAAGGCAATCCCATGTACCGCTATCCGGTTATGGCAGCGGTTCTGATCGGTGCGTATCTCTTATTGCAGCGGCCTTCCGGCTGGCCTTTCGTCTGCATGTTTACCTATTTTATTGCCGGTGTGATCAACGCAGTGTACTGCGCCTTGTTTGTAAAAGATAAGGATTAATTAAAGCGAAGGAAAGGGAAAGGTGCACAGACCAAAATGCATTTTAATTTTGATGTGGTCATGATACCGCTGCAGCTGATTATCGTATTTTTCACGATTTACTATTTTGTAGTTTCCTGGTTCGGACTGTTCGGCAAAATGAAGGAGACGAAACAGTTTCCGGAAAAGAACACCTTTGCGCTGATCGTCTGCGCCCACAATGAGCAGCAGGTCATTGCGCAGCTGGTGGAGAACCTGAAACAGTTAAACTATTCTGAGAAGCTCTATGACATTTTCGTCGTAGCCGATAACTGCGCTGACAAAACCGCGGAAGTTGCCCGTAATGCCGGGGCTATTGTCTATGAACGGTTCAGTGAAACCGGCAAAGGCAAGGGGTTTGCCATGGAATGGATGTTCCAGCGCCTGTTCGGGCTGAAACGGCAGTATGATGCAGTGTGCGTATTTGATGCCGATAACCTGGTGCACCCGGATTTCCTGAAGATCATGAACAACCACCTGTGCAGCGGCGAACGGCTGATCCAGGGGTATCTGGATTCCAAAAATCCGGAAGATACCTGGGTGTCCGGCATGTTTGCCATTTCCTTCTGGATCGTCAACCATATCTGGCATCTGGCTAAATATAACATCGGGCTGTCCTGCGTCTTGGGCGGCACCGGCATGTGCATCGACACCAGGCTGCTGAAACAGTATGGCTGGGGCGCAACCTGCCTGACGGAAGACATGGAATTTACCATGAAAGCACTGATGGAAAATATTCCTACCACCTGGGCCCATGACGCGTTGATCTATGATGAAAAGCCGCTGACCTTCAAGGCAGCCTGGAACCAGCGCAAACGCTGGGCGCAGGGGCATTTTGACGTAGCCAACCGGTACATTCCGAAAATGTTCTGGAAGGGGATTACCGAACGGAACATCGTCGTGCTGGACGGCATGATCAATCTGGTTCAGCCGTATTTCCTATTGCTGTCAACTTTCTTTGTTATCTGTACATACATTTACAACTTTGTGCCGTTTTATACAAATGTTCTATATGATGTACTTCCCATTCAGGTATGGCAGATCATTGGCGTGGGGCAGTATATTTTCCCTGTCGCTGTGTTGTGGAAAATCAGGGCCTCTTTCAAATCCTGGCTGTACCTGCTGGCGTATCCGATCTTTATTTACAGCTGGATTCCTATTGTTATGTTAGGGTTCCTGCATCGAAATGAGCATGAATGGAGCCACACCCTGCATACCCGCGGCATCAGCTTCAATGATGTGATCATTCCGGAAGATGTGGTGCAGATGGGACCAAAACAGGTAGCGTTCCGTAAAAAGTAACAAAAAAGAAAACCCTCTCGACTGTTTTAAAAAAAGCAGAAGGGAGGGTATATTTTTTGCAAGAAACAAAAATTAGAGTTTGTGCATAAAGTACTGCTAAATACCGATTCATTTCCTTTATTTTACGCAACCCGTCATCAGTTCCTTTACCACAGAAACCAGCTTTTCAACATTTTCTTCTTTTGTGGCCCAGCTGGTAACAAAACGCACGACGGTTTTATCGGGAGCATTCTTTTCCCAGAAACGGTAAACAATGCCGCGTTCAGTCAGTTTTTGCAGAATCGTATCCGGTAATTCCACAAACTGCTGATTGGTAGGGGAATCAATATATAATTTAAATCCTGCGTCGATAAATCCGTTACGCAGCACCTGTGCCAGACGGATTGCATGGGCGCCCAGCGTAAAGTATAAACCGTCTGTGAACAGCGTATCGAACTGGATGCCGAGAATATGTCCCTTGGCCAGTAACGCGCCGTGCTGTTTTACCCGCGTCACAAAATACTGCGGCATATTATGTTTGGTAAAAACGACGGCTTCCCCGAAAAATGCGCCGCATTTAGTGCCGCCGATGTAAAATACATCGCAGAGCTGCGCGATATCCGGCAGATTTATATCTGTACCGGGCGCTGCCAGTCCGTATGCCAGGCGGGCCCCGTCCAGATACAGCGGCATTTTATATTCGTGGCAGACCTGCGCAATTTCTTCCAGTTCCTTTTTGCTGTACAGCGTTCCGTATTCGGTAGGGTGGGAAATATAAACCATGCCGGGAAAGACCATGTGTTCATGGTTGCCGTCCTGCCAAAAATGGGCAGCGAATTCTTTCAGCTCAGAAGCGAAAATCTTTCCTTCATGCTGCGGTATTTCCAGTACCTTATGGCCGGTAAATTCAATGGCGCCGGCTTCGTGACTGTTAACATGCCCCGTCTGTGCGGAGACAACGCCTTCGTAAGGGGCCAGCATGGTATCAATTACGACCTGGTTTGCCTGCGTGCCGCCAACCAAAAAGAATACTTCTGCGTCAGGGCAGGCGCAGGCCTGCTTAATTTTTTCCGCTGCGCTTTTGCAATACCTGTCGCAGCAGTAACCTGAATTCTGTTCCAGATTGATTTCAGCCAGCCGTTTTAAAATCTGCGGATGCGCGCCTTCGCTGTAATCGTTTTCCAAAGCAATCATATGTATCACTCCTGTTTTCCTTTTTTATAATAATTTTCCCGCTTTTATTTATTCTAACGTAAAATAGAAATATCGGGAAGAGGAAATTTTAAGATATGGGATTTATCCTGTCAGCAGTTGAAAAAACCTCTTGATTTGATATAATATAAATGAATAAATATAACAATCAATGGTCTGTTTGTTTCTACATTGACACAAAGGAGGAAACCTGTGATGAAGAAGACATTGCAAATTTTATTTATGACCCTGTGTTTTTCATTGACCCTTTTCACAACCGCAAAAACGATAAGCGCCGCTCCTGCTATCAGCAGGGAAACCTATCAGGGCAAACAGGCGCAGACTGCCAATGAAATAAAACAATGGCCCATAGCCCAAATGTATC
>JAFTZZ010000261.1 GCA_017460905.1 Acidaminococcaceae bacterium
CCCGCAGGTCCAGCGCCGTCATGCTGTGACGGTCCACGCCCATGGCATTCAGGCAGGCATGCTCAATGGGCATGCCGTGAGTATCCCAGCCGGGAACATACGGCGTATCAAAGCCTTTGGCATATTTATATTTAATGATAATATCTTTCAGGATTTTATTCATGGCCGTACCCATGTGGATGTGGCCGTTGGCATAGGGAGGCCCGTCATGGAGCACCCATTTGGTATGCCCTTCATGCAGCTTCTGCTTTTTCTCGTAAATCTTGTTCTCTTCCCAGAATTTCAAAAACTCCGGCTCCCGCTTCGGCAGGTTGCCGCGCATCGGGAACTCTGTTTCCGGTAAATTTAACGTTTTACTGTAATCCAATTTTTTCTCCTCCTGACCTTTATATAAGAATTATTATAACAACCAAAAAATAAAGTCCCGTCCAAAAGGGACGAGACTATTATTACCCCGTGGTACCACCCTCATGACAAAACATCTTTGCCACTCGTACGGCGCAATAACGTGCGCCACCCCGTCCAAGCTTACTCAAATTTCAGCAGGCAGCTCCAAAGCGATCTTCACACTATAGAAACTTCGTCCGGGCTTACACCCTCCCCGGCTCGCTTCACCATTTCTACAGGTTACTGTCTTTTTCACAGCAAAATCTTCTATTTACTATTTACAGCACAGCAGAACTGCGCCTGAATGCGTTTATTTTACTACTTTTGGTACATGGCGTCAATAGCGCCCAGCTTAAATTTATGAATCCCGAAGCCTTCGCCGGCCTGTAAATGGGACAGATCGTTCAAACGGAAAATCGCATGTTCCTTCCATTTATTAATGCCTAACACAGACAGGCTGGAAGGAAGGATGTCCACCGAATAATTCAGCCGGTTCACGTCGTCGATATCCATGCCCAGCCAGGCAAAGATTATGTTTTGTATCGTGCCCTTGTGGGAGATGATGATCAGGTTTTCCTTTTCCCAGTCCGCCGCCTGCTGCAGTCCGTCCACCGTACGCCGGAAAAATTCCCGCCGCGTCTCGCCGCCCGGATAGTTCCGGTGATCTAGTTCCTTTAGTGTCGCAGGCGGGCAGTACAGCGCCCTGGCTTCACTTTCTTTCAGCCCGGCTGCCCTGCCGTTATTCTTTTCCCGCAGGAAGGAATAATCTTCTACTGTTTCAATGCCAAGCTTTTGGGCAAAAATTTCAGCCGACTCATGGGCCCGTTTTAAATCGCTGCACAAGATTCGGAAATGCGGCATACGCGCCGGTACGAAATCCCGGGCAAGCTTTTCCGCCGCCGCTTCGATCTGCAAACGCCCTTTATCCGTCAGATCCGAATCCGTCCAGCCGCCGGTAAAATGCTCCGTGTGATGGGTCGCTTCCCCATGCCGTACAAGAATGATCATAATCAGGCTTCCTTGTTATCTTCCGGTACAGCCGTCTCCTGCGGCTTCGGTTCCGCCGTTTTCTGCAGTTCGCTTAACGCGACCCGCAGATCCGCGTTTCTCCGGGGAAATCCGTTACGGTTGAACACCATGCCGTTGGTGCGGGGCTTGAACCGGGGAAATAACGGCTTGCGGGATGCGTCGGCCACATTGCTTACGGAATTCGTTTCAGTTTTTTTTTCTTCTGCCGCGCTTTTTTCTTCTGAACCAAACGCCTGGGCAGCTTCAGCAGCGGCCTCCTGATTGTCTGCAGCCGATAAGGTCGCCGTTTCATTTTCTTCCGCAGCCTGCGGAGCAGATTCGTTTTCTTTCACGGCTTCCTGAGCGGGATCAGCCAGCGGCTTCCCCACTGCAGGTCCCTCCGGCGCCGCAACTGCTTCAACAGCATCAGCCTTTGCCGGTTCCGCCTTCACTTCCCGAAAAAAAGGCTCTTCCGCCTTTTGCGCTTCCACAATCTGCGCTTTCGTCTCCAAAACCGGTTCCGCCTTTTTCACAGCCTGCAGCTTGGGCTGTACCAGTTCGTCAACCGCAAATTCCGCGTCAAAATTATCATACAGAGATAACTGCGACTGCAGCAGGCTCTTCAGCTGCTTGCTCTGGGAATTCGCCTTGTTTACCATCGTGTTATAGGTATCCATGGCAGCAGCAGCTTTTGTCTCTGCCACAAATACCATCTTCTGGCTCCGCTCGGTAGCTTCGTAGACCATATTGCGGCTCCGCTCGGTAGCCTCGGCAACCATGCCCCGGGATTTCTCCGTCGCTTCCGCCATCATCCCCTGCGATTTTTCGGTCGCTTCTGAAATCATGTTCTGGGTTTTCTGCGTTGCTTCCGCAATCATATCGCGGGACTTCTGCGTTGCTTCCGCCACCATGTCCTGGGACTGCTTCTGGGCCTTGGCGATCATTTCGTGCGCCTTTTGCGTCGCCTCTGCCACAATATTCTGGGACTGCTGGTTCGCTTCCGCCATCACCTGGTTTGCATGGGCAGACGCTTCTGCCTCCAGCGTACGCGCCTGCTCCCGGCTGTCCGCCAGCTGAGACTTACAGCTGTCTTCGGCGGTAACCTTCATTTTGGCTACCTCGATCTCGGCCAGGCTCTTCATCTTATCTACAAACGACTGGGCTTCTTCTTTCAGTTTGCTGGTCGCAGAATCGGTTTTGCTGCGCAGTCCAGTGGCATAGGAATCTGCGTCGCTCCGGGTGGTTTTTCCGTAATCGTCCGCATCGCCCCGGGTCCGGGCCGCGTACTCGTCAGCCTGTTTGCGCACCCGTTCTGCATACGCGTCCGCTTCCGACTTCAGCCGGGTGATCTCCGCCTCTGTATCGGCCCTAAGCTTGTTACAGTAGGCAGCCGCTGCTTCCTTCTGCTTGTTGCAGGCAAGCTCGGTTTCCCGTGTGAGCATTTCCGCTTTCTGCATGCTGCTTTTCTTGACTTCATCCGCTGTTTCCTGGGCCACTACCAGCGTGCTCTGCATGGTGCCCTCCATCCGCTGGTAATATTCCAGCTTGGCGCTTACCCGTTCCACGGAATCCTTTAATTCGACATTATCCTGATATAACCGTTCGTAATCCCTGGAAATCTGTGAAAAAAACTGATTTACCTCGTCCGTATCATAGCCACGAAAGCCCTTGGAAAATGTTTTCCCATTTAAGTCCAACGGTGTCAGCATCTGTTTTCCTCCTACTAATTAAAAAATCAAATTATACCTTAACTGATCAGCCTGTAAAAACAGCTGTCGCAAAAATGTCCGGCAATTGCCAAAACTTATTTAATCAGTGGTTCTTTACATATATCTCTTCAGTGTAATACTGCAGCGTCCTTTTTTCGTCGTGCCGCGAATCTCAGCAAGCTCGACCCGGCCCCTGCCGCGAAACGATATGACATCGCCTTCGGCTACGGCCTGCGCGCCGTTCTTCGCTTCCTTCCAGTTGATCTTCACATTCTGGCTCTTAATTTCATCCGCCATCCGGGAACGGCTGATGCCATATCCCGCTGCCGCTACGGCGTCCAGCCGCAAGGCCGCTACCGTAGCCGTAATCACTTTTACCTTTTCTTCCCGAGACTGCAGTTCCTCCGGCCCGATCTGCTGCAGGCTCACATTCGCCGCGCCGATCTGGGTCAAGTTGCTTTCAATATAATTGGCAAAGGCTTTATCCGCCACGAACTGCGCGCCCTCGGCCACCAGGACGATATCGCCCAGAATCTCCCGGGCGCAGCCCATGCCCATGAAAGCGCCCAAAATATCCCTGTGGCCTAATGTATAATACCGCTTATCCCATTTCACAAGATAGCAAACCAAGCCAAAGTCAGGCGTCCCGCCGAAGCCGTCCGCCACAAAAGCCGCCTTGGCCCGTTCCGCGTTGGCGAAACCGCCGTTGACTTCCAGACGTATGCCGTCAAAATTGGCCGCCACGATTTCCGCCACATTCTTTCCGTGGGGATCCAAAAACTCGCTCACCTTAAATTTGGACGTCTTCCGGGCGTGCTCAGCCAGATCCACCAGCCGGGCAGCCAGCTCTTCATCGCCGCTGGCTTTGAAGTAGCGCAAAATTTTATCTCTGTCCGCCATTCGTTCTACGTTTCCTTCAGTACTGTATCAGTGCTTCCTTAATGCTTTCTCAATTCTTCGCTGCGGTCCAGCACCGCCTGTACTGCATTGTACAGGGCGCCCCGCACCGCTCCGTTCTCCAGCGCCTTAATACCGGCAATGGTCGTACCTCCGGGCGAGGTGACCATGTCCCGCAGCACGGCGGGATGCTTTCCGGTCTCCAGCACCATCTTCCCGGAACCGGCAAAGGTCTGGGCTGCCAGCTTGATTGCAGCCGCCCGTGGCAGTACGGCCATCACGCCCGCATCTGCCAGCGCATCGATCATCACATACACATAGCCCGGTCCGCAACCGGATACGGCTGTAACCGCTTCAATATCCTTTTCCTGAATCAGCAGCGTCTCTCCACAGCAGCCGAAAATCTGTTCTGCGGCCTGCACCGCATCCGCGGGCACACCGGCGCCCGGGGCGATCGCCGTCATGCCGGCGCCCACCGCCAGCGGCGTGTTCGGCATCGTCCGGATCACGCTGTGGCCCTTAAAGATACCGGCAATCTTTTCGATGGTCACCGAGCCCATGATGGAAACGATGACCGCCTTCTCTTCCACTGCTTCAGCCAGCGCAGCGTCCAGCACGCTGTCCACCATCTGCGGCTTGATGGCCAGGATAACCATATCCGCGCCTTTGACCGCTTCGGTATTGTCGATTACCGCTGTAACCCCATACGTTTCCTGTAAATACGCGGCGCGTTCCTGCCGGTGGGCTCCCACCCAGATGGAAGCGGGATCCATGAGCCCGGCGCCGGTCATGCCTTTAATGATTGCTTCGCCCATGGCGCCGCCGCCGATAAAGGCCAGCTTATGCAAATTCAGTTTCCCTGTCACGCGGAACCTCCTTTATTTCCTGCTACCGCCATACACCTCTGCCTCCGCGTCAATATCCACATTGCGCGGCGCGCAGACAAGAATGTTCGGCCCAATGGTACGAATGGTGCCGTTCAAGGCGTAAATCGTACCGCTGATAAAATCCGTCATACGTTTTTTCACATTCGGGTCCGTCGATTCAAAATTCACTACCACCGGCTGGTCGTTCCGCAGAAAATCGGCAACCTTCTGGGAATCATCAAAGCTAGTCGGCTCTAACACAACCACCCGGACTTCCGTTGTGGTTTTCATCTGGATCGTGCGGTTTTCCTGTTTGTTCTTCCGCACCCGCGACAACAGCCCCGGTTTCTTCTCTTTCGTTTCCTTTTCCACAGGCAGCTGAATCGGTTCGGGCTTTTCCGCCGCAACCGGAACCGGACGCACCGCTTTAGGGAATTCCTTCTTTACCGGTTTTTCAACAGCCTCTTCCTCTTCTTCCTCATCCTCTTCTTCGTCATCCAGTACGCGCTCCGGATCGTCCGGATCATATAACCCCAACGTTTCAGAAATCCGATCCAAAAATCTCTTCTTTCCCATGTCTGATCTCCTCTGATTATTTTCAGTATCCTCTGTTGCTGTAATCCCGCGCGCCGAACAACGCCGTGCCCACACGCACCATGTTGGCGCCTTCCTCCACGGCAATCGGGTAATCGCCGCTCATGCCCATAGACAGGAAGTCGATATCCGCCCGCTGCTTTTTCAGCGCGCAGAAATATGCATAGCCCTGGCGAAACACCGCATGGATTACTTCTGCGTCCGGTGTGTTCGGCGCAATGACCATCACGCCACGGACCTTGATGTGCGGCAGTTCATCGAGCTTGCCCAGCATCGCTTCATAGTCTTCCGGAAGAAACCCTGTCTTCTGCGGCTCCCGGGCAATATTGATCTGCAGCAGCACGTCCGTAATTTTATCCAGCTTTGCGGATTCCTTTTCCAACGCCCGCAGCAGATGCTCGCTGTCCGCCGACTCAATCAGATCAAACAGTTCCACCGCCTGCTTTGCCTTGTTGGTCTGCAGGTGCCCGATCAGGTGCCACCTGCCCGCATGCCCGAGCTGCTCCTGCTTCTCTTTGGCTTCCTGCACGCGGTTCTCGCCAATGTTCTGCACGCCCAGGGCTTCTATCTCGGAAACCACCTGCGCCGGATGATTCTTCGTCACCGCCACCAGGCAGACCGTATCGCCGGTTTCCATTTTTTCCGTGCGTTTTGCCAGCGCCGCCTGAATCGCTTCAGACACGTTTCGCAGATTTTCTGCCAGCATAACAACACTTCCTTTACTCATCAGTGTAATAAAAAATATTCCACATTATAGGATAACAGATAAACGCAAATTCAGCAAGGAAAATATATAAATTATAAGAAGAAAGAAAACCGAAGAAAGAAAACAAAACTGGCAAGGCTTTTTGTCAGGGCTCCTTGCCAGTTGAACAATTTGAAATTGATTACAGCCGGACCATATCCCGTGTAATCTCCGCCAGAGAATGGGCGCCGCACATTTCCATGGTGTCTTCCAGTTCCGCCGCCAGCTTCTCTACCAGCACGTGAACGCCTTCCGCACCGGCGCCATACACCGCCGTCACGAAGGGACGGGCGATGATCACCGCGTCCGCGCCGACAGCCAGCGCCTTGAAAATGTCCACACCGGACCGGATGCCGCCGTCCACCAGGATCTTCATCTCACCCTGCACTGCGTCCACAATTTCCGGCAGCACTTCCGCCGTCGCCGAACACTGGTCCAGCACGCGGCCGCCGTGATTGGATACCACGATTGCCGACGCGCCCGCCGCTTTCGCTTTCAGCGCGCCCTTCACCGTCATGATGCCTTTCACGATAAACGGTACTCCGGCATTACGGATCACTTCAGTCAGTTCCTCCTGGGACTTGGAACCGGCGGAGGTATTCAGCTTTTTCAGGAACGGCAGCCCCGCCCCGTCCACATCCATGGCGCAGGCAAAGCAGCCGCTTTCTTTCACGCAGGCAAACTTTTCCGCCAGCGTCTCCGGACCCCAGGGTTTGACGGTCGGGATTCCCATGCCGCCGGCCTTCTTTATGGCAACGCACGCCGACTGCATCACATTCGCATCCGCGCCGTCGCCGGTCATAGCAACAATACCCTCCGCCGCACAGGCGGAAACCAGCACGTCGTTATAGGTTGTATCTGTATACGCATCACTGTAATGTACCGCAACCAGGCCCACCGGACCGGCGATGATGGGATACTTTAGCTTTTTGCCGAAAAAATCCAGCGTCATATCCACCGGACGCCGTTCCGTCAACGTATCCATGTTGATACGGATCTCTTTCCACTTTTCATAATTGCGAATCGCCGTATCCCCGATTCCCTTGGCGCCGGGCCCCGGCATTTTATTCCCGCAGGCGCGGCCGTTGCAGACCGGGCAGCCCTTGCAGATCGCGCCCAGCTTCGGGCGGGCTAACGTCATCAATTCTTCATAATTCATGGTGATGCCTCCTCAAACAAAAAATCAATAAATTCTATATGGTACTTGTTATGTCAAAACAGCTCTGTCAGTTTTTATTTTAGCAGATAAATGTTGAAAATGCTATGAGGATTTGAAAAGCAGGTTATCTTACACCTTGCTCTCAAATTTCTGGCATGTGCCTCCCCCTATTGAAAATAAAGTGCAGCCTGCGAACAAGCTGCACCTGTGTGCTACAAATACCCAGAGACAATCATTCCGGTAAACTAAATTTTAAAAACAATTACATCAACTCAACAACAGCAATTTTAATTAAATTGCATAAGCAACTCATTCACTTTTGCAACTTCCAAATCTAAAAGTTCCGCAATTTCCGGCACAGACTTACCCTTATTCTTCAACGAAATGACAGCTTTCGCTATACCGCTAGCTTCACCTTTGGCAAAGCCGATGGCTTCGCCCTCTTCGCGTACGAAATCTTCACGCGCCATGCGATCGCGCTCATACTTTTCCTGCCGATCATAAGCACTAATATATTTGTAGTCCTGCACAAACTCTTTTTCCGCTTCCATCGCCGTACGAATATCAGCATCTACCATGGCGAGCTGCCTCCTTTCCTCCATTGTCGTCTTTGAAGATAAATACGCAAGCCAACGTTCCAGACGGGTAAGTTTCGCACCCTTTTTGCGTTGCCACTTTGGCAGTTCCACAAAATGAATTTCCAAATCTCTTGTCAACGCATGGTTCAGGTCTTTCGTGTTCAGCACAGCAAAACAACTGTGATAGTCCTTCCACTCTGTATCCGGAAACAATTTGTAATCCAGAATATTCAGTGATACAGTACGATTCAACTGCTGATACTTCTCGCCCTTTAACAGCCTGCGCTGGTACAGCTTAGCCCAGTAAAGCAGGCTTCTTTTTCCCATCGCCTTAAACTGTTCCAGCTGAAATTCCACACTAACCAGTGTTCCATCACTGCATTCGCCTAACACGTCCAGCACGACGCCCTTGCCGTCCTCCCTATCCGGGTCTAATTCCCGGTCCTTGAATGCAAAATCAATAATCTCCGCAGTACCCTCTAATTCGAAGAAACTATTGATTAAGCCCAACGTCAACTCTTTGCGCGCTTCGTTCGCAAAAATATATTTGGCAAAGACGTCGTTCATGCGATTCAAATCTTCAATTTTTAATACTTTTCTCATGCAACCATCCCTTTCTTTTCGGAACGATTGCCTCCGGCACAAAACTTTAATCTACCCTGACACACACAAAACAGAGTAAAGCCTTGTGTTATTATATTTTAGCATACTTTAACTTTGTTTTCTATGACGTTATTGTGAAAACAAAGACATCTAATAAAGTTCTTATACATATTGAATCCTCCTGTCCGGATAAAGCAGATATGCCTTCTTAGTTTTTGCCTTGCATTATTCTACACCGCTCCTTAACAATTGCACTCAACACGCTTCTTACGGGAATGAGTCGAGCAACCCCTTAACCATTCTAACAAAGCTATTGGCGTTCATTCGTTGTTCTGCCAAATCATCCTTGTCGAGGTCAAAGCTGTACCGCAGGCCTTCGGGCAAATATGAAAACGTCATCTGCGAACCTGAAACATCCAAATTATATATTTTATATAGTGCAAACTCCCGACTGATATGATTGCCAGCCCAAATCAATATATCTCTACCTGTCAACTCTAACATATCCTCCGTTGAAAACCAAGCCGGGGCCAATTTTATCCGACAGATTACGTCATCAGGTTGTGCCACCTTATACTTATTTCTGTCTTCTTTTTCAGATTCATCTATCCCCTCACTATTGACTGCTGCGTTATCCGCACCCGGTTCGCAATAGTTCTGCACATGCGCAGCAATCAAAAAGGTGCTGCCGCAGTAAGGACAGGTAGCTACATGTCTTTTAGTGTCAACAATCAATTTTCCGCCACACGCAGTACAAATTGCAGCTATCAGTGTTGATGTGTTCATGATTTCCGCCGCTTTCCGCTTTTGCTATTATGTAAGGGGACAGATTTGTTTTTAAGTACTTGCATAATCAGGCTTTTTGATCAAAATAGAATTGTATTCTACTCCTAAATAGAAACCAACTTTCCAGTAAAACTCTCCTTCGACACTATAAATCTGCTTGCATTCTTGTAAATTTGATTATTTAATTCAAAAGCAAATTCTTGACTGATATCTTTTTTTACAGGGTTTAATCGGCTTTTTATTTCTTCATTGCGTTGATGTTCTTTAATGCATTCTTCATTTGCCGCATCTTCAAGTTTTAACCTCGGAACAACATAACGCTTTAATAAAAAAATGCATCGTTTTGGCGTTACAGGATAATAATACACCTCTCTTTCAGAATGTTCAAAAGGTATCTTAATAATAGGCATGTCCGAAGTAATAAAGTGGCAATCAGTATTGTTAATCCCTATACATATGTGGCCGTAAGAATTTAAAAGCTCTAATAAAAGTTTAGAGTCAACCCCACTATCTTGAAGGACTTTAATTATCTCTAATGCGAGATAAAAAATGTCTTTTTTCTCGTCTGTTTCATCAAGCACCTTGTGATACAATTTAACAAGCGCTTCTTTACCCTTTGGAGTTCTAATTAATTGAATTAATATACATTTGTAAATTTCAATATAACTAATTGAATCAATCGAAAACCAACGTAAATTTGGATTTTCTATATTCTTCAGAATATTCCGATGATAGCTTTCTACAGTTTTACTGAACACTAACTCTATAGTTTTTTTATCAAGTTTAGTTCCCTCTTTTTCTTGAAACTTTTTTATAATATCGTCATCAAAATCATAAAAATTTTTTTCAATTAATATGTTATTTATTTTATTTTGAAAAAATTTTTTGTTTAATTTGTCGTAGACATAACACCTTTTATTTTCATCAGCAAAACATAGGGAACGTGGGTCCTGACCGCACAGATTTCTTCCACGAAGCCCGGGCAATGCGCATTACAGCGGCATGTACGGCACGGCATGTTGAGACTGCCTTTCCTGGTACATTCCTCACCGCATAAGGACGGTGCCTTAA
>JAFTZZ010000262.1 GCA_017460905.1 Acidaminococcaceae bacterium
GCATCATGGCGGAAGCTGCCGTTAAAAATGTTAAGATTCTGCTGCCTGTCGATCTGGTGATGGCTGCGGAATTCAAACCGGATTCCGTATTTGAAGTATCCAAACTGGACGATTTAAATCAGGATTACATGGCGCTGGATATCGGTCCGGAGACCTGCAAGCTGTACGCGGAAGCAGTAAAAGACGCGAAACTTGTGGTTTGGAACGGTCCTATGGGCGTATTTGAAATGGATGCGTTCTGCAAAGGCACGGAAGCGGTGGCCAAAGCTGTTGCGGATAGTGAAGCGGTCAGCATCGTTGGCGGCGGCGACAGCGTAGCGGCGATTAAAAAGATTGGCCTGGAAGATAAGATCAGCCACATCTCTACCGGCGGCGGCGCCTCTCTGGAATACCTGGAAGGCAAACTCCTGCCGGGTGTGGAAGCGCTGGATGAGGTACGGCGCCCTTTTGTGGCCGGTAACTGGAAGATGTACAAGACCGTTGAAGAAGCGGTCGAACTGGCCCAGGGTCTGGTTACCGAAACGAACGGAACCGTCAATGAAGTGGTGATTTTCCCGCCGTTTACAGCGCTGGAAAGCGTGGCGGAAGCCATCGACGGCCGTGCAGTGGGCTATGGCGCGCAGGATCTGTGCTGGGAGGACGAAGGCGCTTATACAGGCGCTGTGTCCGGCGCACAGATTGCGGACATCGGCTGCGAATATGTATTGGTAGGGCACAGCGAGCGCCGCGGTATTTTCATGGAAAGCGATGAAATCATTGCGAAGAAGCTGAAGGCCGCGTACCGTAACCAGCTGAAACCTGTGCTTTGCGTAGGTGAAACAGACGCGGAGCGCAAACAGGGCGCTACGAAAACCAAGATTGAAGGACAGCTGAAGAGCGCATTGGAAGGTGTGACGGCTGAGCAGGCGAAGCTGCTGACGGTTGCCTATGAGCCTATCTGGGCGATCGGTACAGGCAATACCGCAACAGCGCAGGATGCGCAGGAGGTGTGCCTGTTTATCCGCAAACAGCTGGAAGCAATCGTGGGAGAAGAAATCGCAAGGCATATCCGTATCCTGTACGGCGGCAGCGTGAAGGAAACCAATGCGGCGCAGTTTGCCATCGACGGCATCGACGGCGTGCTGGTAGGCGGCGCCAGCCTGAAGGTTGACAGCTTTGTGAAAATTGTGCGCAGTTTTTAAAATAGGAGCTTGAAGGAGAACAAATGGCAAAAAAGCCGGTAATGTTAATGATTCTGGACGGCTGGGGCATTGCCCCGGCCGGTCCGTACAATGCGGCGACGGCAGCCCGTACCCCGCATTTGGACAGTTACTTTGCGGAATATCCCAACACGCGGCTGGATGCCAGCGGAGAAGATGTGGGGCTGCCCGCGGGGCAGATCGGGAATTCGGAGGTCGGCCACCTGAATATCGGCTCCGGCCGGATCATTTATCAGGACCTGTCCCTGATTTCCCATGAGATTAAGAAAGGCACTTTCTTTCAAAACGAAGTCTTGCTGGACGCGATCCGGCATGCAAAAGATAAAAACAGTTCCCTGCACCTGATGGGGCTTTTAAGTGACGGCGGCGTGCACAGCCACATTGACCACCTGAAGGCCTTGCTGGACATGGCTTTACAGGCAGGCCTGAAAAAAGTATTCGTGCACGCGTTTCTGGACGGCCGGGACGTGCCTCCGCAAAGCGCGGTTCCCTATGTGCAGGAGCTGGAAGCGTATATGCAGGAAAAGGGCGTCGGCTGTTTTGCGACAGTCAGCGGCCGTTATTATGCGATGGACCGGGACAAACGCTGGGAACGTTTGGAAAAGGCCTATTGTAACATGGTGCTGCGGGACGGAGAGGTTTTTGCTTCTGCGGAAGAAGGCATCAAAGCTTCCTATGAAGCCGGCGTGAATGATGAATTCGTCGTTCCTTTCTGCGTGGCGCAGAAAAATGAAGCTGCCGGTGCGGCGGCGCAGTCTGCTGCCTGCATTCGCAGGGACGACAGCGTAATCTTTTATAATTTCCGCCCGGACCGGGCCAGGGAAATCACCCGGGCGCTGCACGATGAGGACTTTCCGTATTTTAAACGTCCGGCAGCGGCAAGACCGGTGCTGATGACGGGCATGACCCAGTATGACGCAACCATTGATATTCCCACGGCCTATCCGCCGGAGCACTATGCAGACACGCTGGGCGAGGTGCTGGCGAAGAACGGGCTGAAACAGCTGCGCATTGCGGAAACAGAAAAGTACGCTCATGTTACGTTTTTCTTTAACGGCGGCGTGGAGGAGCCCAACCCAGGCGAAGACCGGATCCTGATTCCGTCGCCCAAGGTTGCGACTTACGATTTGCAGCCGGAGATGAGCGCGCCGCAGGTTACGGACGCGCTGTTAAAAGCG
Source organism: Acidaminococcaceae bacterium (assembly GCA_017460905.1). Lineage (GTDB taxonomy): Bacteria > Bacillota > Negativicutes > Acidaminococcales > Acidaminococcaceae > Succiniclasticum. The sequence continues at coordinate 2,378 of JAFTZZ010000262.1, forward strand.
CTGGACGAAGATAAATACGATGTGGTGATCCTGAATTTTGCCAATCCGGACATGGTCGGGCACACCGGTATCATGGAAGCGGCGGTTAAGGCGATGGAAACCATTGATGCCTGCGCAGGCCGGATCGTGGAAAAGATCCAGTCGCTGAACGGTGTGATCTGCATTACGGCGGATCACGGCAATCTGGAAAAGATGCAGAACGAAGACGGAACGCCCTGTACCGCCCATACGACAAATAAGGTTCCGTTCATTGTTATCAGCGAAGATAAATGCAAGCTGCACGAAGGGCGGCTGGCGGATATTGCGCCGACACTGCTGCAATTCTTAAAAATTCCGCAGCCGGATGCGATGACAGGAAAGAGTTTGCTGGATTAAAATATAAATCGAAAGGATAAGGTGAAGATTATGTCAATTATTACTCAGGTTTATGCCCGCGAAATTCTGGATTCCCGCGGAAATCCTACGGTTGAGGTTGAGGTTGTACTGGAAGACGGTACCCTGGGCCGCGCTGCGGTTCCTTCCGGCGCTTCCACCGGCGTACATGAAGCCGTAGAACTGCGGGACGGCGACAAACGCCGCTATGTAGGCAAAGGCGTTATCAAAGCCGTAGAGAATGTCAACGATGTGATCGCTGACGCGCTGATCGGCCTGGACGCTACCCGCCAGATTGAAATTGATGAGTTGCTGATCCGTCTGGACGACACTCCGAACAAAGCGAAATTAGGCGCTAATGCAATCTTAGGCGTATCCATGGCAGTTGCCAAGGCAGCGGCCAACTATGTAGGCCTGCCGCTGTACCAGTATCTGGGCGGCACCAATGCGCACGAACTGCCCGTTCCCATGATGAATATTCTGAACGGCGGCCAGCATGCGGATAACAACGTGGATATCCAGGAATTCATGATCATGCCGGTGGGCGCTGCCAACTTCAGCGAATGCCTGCGCATGAACGTAGAAATTTACCATGCCCTGAAAGGCATCCTGAAAGACAAAGGGCTCAGCACCGGTCTGGGCGACGAAGGCGGCTTTGCCCCGAACCTGGAATCCAATGCGGAAGCGCTGGATGTAATCATGGAAGCCATTGAAAAAGCCGGCTACAAGCCTGGCAAGGATATTGTGCTGGCAATGGACGTAGCGGCCAGCGAGTTCTACAAAGACGGCAAATACCATATGCTGGCGGAAGGCGCGCCGAAGACCAGCACCCAGATGATCAACTACCTGGCAGAACTGGTAGAAAAATATCCGATCATCTCTATCGAAGACGGCCTGGCAGAAGACGACTGGAAGGGCTGGGCTGCCCTGACCAAGAAGCTGGGTGATAAAGTGAAGCTGTTTGGCGACGATCTGTTTGTAACCAACGCGCAACGCCTGCAGATGGGTATTGACAAGAAAGTCGGCAATGCGATTTTGATTAAAGTGAATCAGATCGGTACCCTGACCGAAACCTTCCGGGCGGTTGAACTGGCAAAACGTCACGGATATACGGCCATCGTTTCCCACCGCAGCGGTGAAACGGAAGACACCACCATGGCGGACATCGCCGTTGCCCTGAACGCAGGCCAGATCAAATCCGGCGCTCCGGCCCGTACCGACCGCGTGGCAAAATACAACCAGCTGCTGCGCATCGAAGAAGACCTGGGCCCGGCTGCGACCTACGGCGGCATGGAAGTGTTCTATAATCTGAAATAAAAATTGAATCATGTAGCCTGTTAAAAAGAGCAAAGCACCGAAGTTATCCCTTATCCCCCTCCTCGTTTTACTCGTCGAAGGGGTCCCTTTCGGGATAAACTTCGGTGCTTTTTCGATTATATATTCGATTATATAATAGTTATATAATAGTTTGTTGATCAGGTTTTTATTTCATCTCTTCCCACCAATAATTAAATTGCTGATCTGTATTTCCCACTTCGGCTGCTTCGCCAATGCGCGGGGTAATCAGTTTGTAGGATTTTGTTTTGCTTTCTGCGGCGAGGCGGATGTAGGGCTCGTCCCAGGCATGACGGGCCAGGGCGAATTTGCCGCTGTGGGCGGGCAGCACGGTTTTGGCTTTTAAGTCTTCCCCCGCCTGGGCGGTCTGGTCCGGGTGCATATGGATTTTGGGCCAGTCCTTGTTGTACTGGCCGTTTTCCAGAATTGCCAGATCGAAGCCGCCAAAGGTATCGCCGTATTCTTTGAACTCTTTCGTGTAACCGCCGTCGCCGCTGTAAAACACTTTGCGGTTTGGCGTGATGAATGCGTAAGCACAGGCCTCCGACTGGTTCTGGTTCAGGAAACGTCCGGTAAAGTGCTGGGCGGGCAGAATATGAACGGTAAGCGTATCGTTGATCTTTACCGCAGTGTACCAGTCTTCTTCCGTAATCTTTTGCAGATCAAAGCCCCAGTACTCAAAATGTTCGCCGATGCCTAACGGTACAACGACTTTTCTGATTTTCGGCTTCAGCTCCATGAGGGTGGGGTAGTCCAGATGATCCCAGTGGTCGTGGGAGATGACAAGCACATCAATGTCCGGAATGTCGTCGGCTGTATATACATTGCTGCCGGGAAACGCTTTGTTGATAAAGGGCAGCGGGGAGGCCCAACTGCTGAACACCGGGTCGATCAGGATTTTGTATCCGCCCAGCTGCATATAATATGAGGAATGCCCCATCCAGACGACGCAGTCCTTTTGCGGGTTCAGCGTTTTCAAGTCTGTCTTGCGGGAAAGCACGGCCTGTTCGGGCACAAGGCGTTGCGGCGTTTCGCCAAACACAAAGCGCATGGTGGCTTCGAACTGGCTTGTCTCCACAGGTTTTTCGATGGGATTGATTGCCCAGAAGCGTCCTTTGTAATAATGGGGTGACTGCTGGATGCGCTCCAAGCGTTTACCGGTCGGCGTGCGCCCGAACTCCGGACGCTGACTGTAAAAATAAGTGAAGACCGCTAACGCAAGCAGTAAAACAAGTACGATTTTGAGAACCAGTTTTATCATAAAACCTCCGGCTGACCGATACAAATAGTTAAGGAACCGTTCATTAATTCGGCCATCGCGCAAACTCATTTAATCGGTGTTTCCTTCAAGAACAGAATGATATGCTAAAAAAGAAACTGAACAATTACATCTGGTTTTGCGATGTTTTTATTACATTTTTAGTTTATTCCAAATTCTTCTATAAATCTGTGAAAAAATTTCAACATTTATTATTGCCACGTATGTAAAGGTGTGGTAAAATACTGTGGTACTGACAAAGGAATAAAGAAAAAAGGAGGTTAGTAAATGCTGGAAACTGTCTTGATGGTAGTGGACTTCATCGTCTGTGTCGCGCTGATTGGCGCTGTGCTGATGCAGAGCAGCAGAGGCGCAGGCCTGTCCAGTTCCTTCGGTGGCGGTGATGGTGCCTTCTTTGGTAAGGGGAATGACCTGGATACTGTTTTGTCTAAGGCAACGGTTGTGCTGGGGACGGCGTTTGGTATCATTACATTAGCTCTTGCCAAAATCAATGCATGACCCCGCGCGTCTGGAGAAGGAAACGTCAGCTGCGGGCTGCCTGACCGGGATTGCGCGTGATGAATAAGGAAGCGTAATCGCTGTTCAGGTATGTGGGCGAGGGCTCACAAAGAATTGTTAACAAAGGATTCGTCCTTTAAAATTTTAAAATTTTTATTTTTGTCGAAAGGGGATAACATCTTGAGTAGTTTTATCATGTTTTCCATTGGCGCCGGTATCCTTGCGCTGCTGATCGCTGCCATGCTGAGCAGCTCGATCATGAAAGCGGACGCCGGTAACGAACTGATGCAGGAAATTTCCGGCCACATTCACGAAGGCGCGATGGCTTTCCTGTATCGCGAATACAAAGCACTGGCTGTATTCATCGTTGTAGTTGCAATTATTATCGGTATCTTCCTGGCACCCATGACTGCGGTCTGCTTCATTGCAGGCGCAATCTTCTCCATTCTGGCCGGCTACTGCGGCATGAATGTTGCTACCAAAGCAAATGTGCGCACTACGGCTGCTGCGGAACACGGCATGCCCCAGGCACTGCAGATTGCTTTCTCCGGCGGTTCCGTAATGGGCCTGGGCGTCGTTGGCTTAGGCATCACCGGTGTGGCGCTGGCCTTTGCCCTGTTTGGTGAAAACGGCGCAAACATGGACATCGTAACCGGTTTTGGTCTGGGCGCAAGCTCCATCGCACTGTTCGCCCGCGTTGGCGGCGGTATCTACACCAAAGCGGCTGACGTTGGCGCCGACCTGGTAGGTAAGGTTGAAGCCGGTATTCCGGAAGACGACCCCCGTAACCCCGCTACCATCGCTGATAACGTAGGCGATAACGTAGGCGACGTTGCCGGTATGGGCGCTGACCTGTTTGAATCCTATGTAGGCGCGATCATCTCTGCGCTGACCCTGGGCGCGGTTGCGTTCAAAGGCGGCGAAGGCGTTGCCTATCCGTTCCTGCTGGCGCTGTCCGGTATCATTTCTTCCATCATCGGTATCCTGTATGTCCGTCACAGCAAATCCACCAACCCGCAGGGCGCGCTGAACACCGGTACTTACATCGCCGGTATCCTGACTATCGGCGCGGCCGGCTACCTCTCCAACGCCCTGTTTGGCAATATGAATGCTTTCTGGGCCATTGCTGCCGGCCAGGTAGTAGGCCTGTTGATCGGTAAAATCACCGAAGTGTACACCTCAGCTGATTACAGTTCCGTTAAGCGGATTGCTGATCAGTCTGAAACCGGCCATGCTACGGTAATCATCGCCGGCCTGGCAGTGGGTATGTATTCCACCTTCCTGCCGATTGTGTTCATCTGCGTCGCCGTATTCATTGCCTTCTTTGTAATGGGCGGCCTTGCCAATCCGGAAATGGGCATTTACGGTATCGCGCTGTCCGCAGTTGGCATGCTGGCAACCACCGGCATCACCGTTGCAGTTGACGCATACGGTCCTATCTCCGATAATGCCGGCGGCATTGCGGAAATGGCTGAACTGCCTCCTTCTGTTCGTGAAATCACCGATACCCTGGACTCTGTTGGTAACACCACCGCTGCTATCGGCAAAGGTTTTGCCATCGGTTCCGCTGCGCTGACTGCGCTGGCTCTGTTCTCTGCTTATTCTCAGGTTGTTAAACTGAAAGCCATTGACCTGCTGGACCCGGTTGTTCTGATTGGTGTGTTCATCGGCGCGACCCTGCCGTTTGTATTCGGTGCTATGACCATGGAATCCGTTGGTGAAGCCGCTAACGAAATGGTAGTGGAAGTACGCCGCCAGTTCCATGAGATTCCCGGCCTGTTGGAAGGCAAGGCTCGCGGTGACTATCGCCGCTGCGTTGATATTTCCACGGCAGCTGCGCTGAACAAAATGGTTGCTCCCGGCGTTATTGCCATTGCGTTCCCAATCCTGGTGGGCATGCTGTTAGGGCCTGCCGCGTTGGGCGGAATGATCGGCGGCGCTCTGTCTGCCGGCGTTCTGCTGGCCATTATGATGGCCAATGCGGGCGGCGCATGGGATAATGCGAAGAAGTACATTGAATCCGGCGTGCACGGCGGAAAAGGTTCTGACTGCCACAAAGCGGCGGTTACCGGCGACACCGTAGGCGATCCGTTCAAGGATACTTCCGGACCGGCCATGAACATCCTGCTGAAGCTGATGACCATCGTTTCCCTGGTATTCGCTCCGGTACTGGCTGCTCACGGCGGCATCCTGCTGAACATGTTCAAATAATGGAACCGGTTTGGCAGCGTTAAAAGCTTATATCTGAAATTAAGGACAGGACTGTTTCGACAGTCCTGTTTTATTTTGTGCCAAAGGAATGGTATAATAGTAAAAATGAGAATTTAACTGCCCGGGCTGATGCCACCTGAATAAGCGAAGCGCTCCCGCAGGGCGCGAGGAAGAAAAGAAAACACTGTTCCTGCAATTATGCTGTTGTTCAAAACATTGCCAGAGCAGCGCAGGCGACAATCAGGCACCGAAGCGTTAGCTGAGCGCTATGAAGGCGGCATCAGCCGGGCAA
>JAFTZZ010000263.1 GCA_017460905.1 Acidaminococcaceae bacterium
CATTTTCTGTTTACAACACACTGAAAAAAGCCGGTATTGAAGTTATCCTGGACGACCGTGACGAGCGTCCGGGCGTGAAGTTTAAGGATGCGGACCTGATCGGGTATCCGGTCCGGGTCGTTATTGGTAAAAAAGCGCTGGACAACGGACAGATTGAAGTGAAGGTCCGCAAGACCGGCGCAATGCAGATGCTGCCGGCAGACGATTTTACAGACAGCGTAAAGGCAATCTTGGCTGAACTTAAGAAGTAATTGTGCAGTATCCGTGTTTTAGAGGTGAAATGTTTTGGAAGCCTGGTTTGAAAGCTTTAGAAATTCCATACAGTATGAAATGCTGCTGCGCCTGCTGCTTGCTGCTTTGTTAGGCGGCATTGTCGGCATGGAACGGGGCAGCGGGGACCGTCCGGCCGGTTTTCGTACGCATATCCTGGTCTGCGCCGGATCCGCCCTGCTGATGCTGGTGTCTTTATACGGCTTTGACGGTTTTGACGCAGTTCCGTTTAAATATCCGAATAACCGTGATTCGTCCCGTATTGCCGCCCAGGTTGTCAGCGGAATCGGCTTTTTAGGCGCCGGAACGATTTTGCACGAAGGGATTACCGTCCGCGGCCTGACGACGGCTGCCAGCCTGTGGATGATCTCTGCCATCGGCCTTGCATCCGGGGCCGGTATGTATTTTATCAGCGTTGTGGCAACGGTAATCACATATATTACGCTTACCACTTTCCACAGTCTGGAAAAACGGTATGCGGTAAACAGTAAATCAGACCGTAAGTATGTCCGGATCGTGGCCACGGATTCACCCGGTATTATCTCGCAGGTTGCTTCGTATCTGGCATTGAACGGAATCAAGGTGAAGACGATCAACATAAAGAATAATTCGGCAAAAAATCAAATCGTTCTGGAAATGTATCTGAAAATAAACAAGGAGCTGGATCTTGCCACGGTTATGAATGGCGTACAGCAGATCGAAGGCATCCAGTCCATTGAAAATGTTGGCTGATTTATATGATTAAGGAAAGGAGGCTGTGCCAAAGCAGCCTCTTTCCTTTATTTCTGTTTTGTTTTTCAGTTTCCTTATGTCCTTACTATATTGAGGAGTTTTTACGATAGGGAGTATATATGAACCCGTCCTATTATCTGAAGCCTGATAATAAAAAAATGCAGGACTTTCTGCAGTCCTTTTCCATGTCTGACCGGGAGCGGATCGGTATTAAGCTGTTTGTAACTGATAAAATCTGGGTAGACGAAGCGGCAAATGCCTGGGAGCTGGAATATTCCTGTCCGGTTCCGGTCAGTGCGGCGCTGCTGGCTGCGCTGGCTGCAGGCATTAAAAATGCGTTTCAGCTTAACAGCGTCGAATGGAAAAAACAGCAGGGAGCAGGGGAAAAGGCGCAGCCTGAACCGGAAGGGATTCCCCGGGAGCCGGCCGAAACCAATGATAGCGCATGCCAGCATGCAGGTATGCCGGAGGAACCTGTCTGCGATGATATACCGTTACCGGAATGCCCGCCGGACATTGACGAAGAAATTGATGAAAGTTATGAAAAAGCATATAACGCTTTATATGGCGAAAAATTCGCGGACGGCTGCCTGTATGGGAAGAATTTTACTGCGAATAAGATCATTCCGTTAAATGAACTGACAGAAGCAAGGCGCCGTATTGTGATCCAGGGACACATTGCCACGCAGCGGGATAAGGACGACAAGCTGGTGGCCTATACGGAACGGGAGGTCCGCGGCCGCAACAATACAACCCGCCTGTTGGTTTTATTTAATGTGGTGGATGAAGAAGGCGGCATTTTCATCAAACTTTTCTTTGACGAGCCTGATGCATGTAAAGAATTTAAGAAGCAGCTGAAAGCCGGGCTGACGGTGCAGATTCTGGGCAATGCGGAGCCGGATCAGTACAATCACGATATTATGACGATGACCCCGCTGGCAATCAAAAAGGTTACGGTACAGCAGCGGGAAGATAATGCGCCGGTCAAGCGGGTCGAACTGCACTGCCATACAAAGATGAGCAAGCTGGACGCCATTACCGATATGAAAGAGCTGGTGAAAACAGCAATCCGCTTCGGGCACAAGGCGCTGGCTATCACCGATCACGGCGTGATCCAGGCGTTTCCCTTCTGTGCCGACGCCGTGGAGGATGCAGGCAGCGATCTGAAGCTTATCTATGGCTGCGAGGGATATCTGACCTCTGATGAGAATGGGAAGATTTTAAAAGAAAAACTGCCGCATACGGGCAAACTGACATCCAACCATATCATTATTCTGGCGAAAAATGATATCGGTCTGCGTAACCTGTATAAGCTTGTAACCCTGTCACACCTGAATTATCTGAACGGAAGCGGCGTGCATGCCCGTCCGCTGATTCCCCGCAGCGTGCTGGAAGAGATGCGGGAAGGGCTTTTGCTGGGCAGCGCCTGTGAAATCGGCGAGGTCTATCAGGCGATTGAAGCCGGAAAGTCCGAAGAAGAGCTATTGAAAATTGCGGATTTTTATGATTATCTGGAAATCCAGCCGCTGGGCAACAACGCATTCCTGGAACGGGAAGGCAAATGTACCCATGAGCAGCTGATTGAAAACAATAAACTGATCTACCGGCTGGCACAGAAGCTGGGCAAGCTTTGCGTCGCCACCTGCGATTCCCATTTCCTGAATCCGGAAGACGCGAAGGTACGCGCAATCCTGCAGTACAGCCAGGGCTATCATGACGCGGACATGCAGGCGCCGCTGTATTTCCGCACTACAGAAGAGATGCTGGCAGAATTTACGTATTTTGACAAAGAAACAGCCTATGAGGTCTGTGTGACCAATCCTAACAAAATCGCGGATCAGGTCAGCCGGATCAAGGCGGTGCCTGACCGGGACCAGCTGTATTCACCGGTACTGCCCGGCGCTGAGGAGGAAATCCGGAGCCTGAGTTATAATAAAGCGCACCGTTATTACGGCGATACCCTGCCAAAGCTGGTAGAGGACCGTCTGAAAATGGAATTGGACGCTATCATCAACAACGGTTACGCAGTGTTGTACGATATTGCCCACAAGCTGGTAAAGCATTCCATGGACGAAGGCTACCTGGTAGGTTCCCGCGGTTCTGTAGGTTCCAGCCTTGTGGCCTGTATGACGGACATCACGGAAGTGAATCCGCTGATCCCGCATTACCGCTGTCCCAAGTGCAGGCATACTGAGTTTTTTGAACATAATGAATATGCCAGCGGCTTCGATATGCCGCCGAAAAGCTGTCCGGACTGCGGAACGGATATGGTCCGGGACGGGCATAACATCCCGTTTGCCGTATTTATGGGTTTCCATGGCGATAAGGTCCCGGATATCGACCTGAACTTTTCGGATGAGTATCAGCACCGTGCCCACAAATACACTGAAGAATTATTTGGCAGGGATAACGTATGCCGGGCCGGAACCATTGCGACCGTTGCCCCGAAAACGGCCTGGTCTTATGCCAAGAAGTACTTTGAAGAACACAATATTCCCGCCCATCCCGCTTACGTGGAAAGCTTTATTGCCGGGCTGAACGGGGTAAAACGCACTACCGGGCAGCACCCTGCCGGTATCATGGTCATTCCCCGCGACATGGATATCCACTATATTACGCCGATGAGCCACCCGGCCGATGACCGGAACTGCGGCATCATCACGACCCACTATGATTATCATTCCATCAACGACCGCCTGGTCAAGCTGGATATCCTGGGCCATGTAGACCCGACCATGATCAAGCGTCTGGAGGAGTTTACGGGCATCAACGCCATGGATATTCCGGTAGGCGACCCGGAAACCATGTCTATCTTTTCTTCTACCGATGTGCTGGGCGTTACGCCGGACCAGATCGGCACCAACGTGGGCACCCTTGGCATTCCGGAATGCGGTACCCGTTTCACGCTGGACATGATTCATGAACTGAAACCGAAGCTGTTCAGCGACATTGTCCGCGTGTCCGGTTATTCCCACGGTACCAACGTGTGGATCGGCAACGCCAAGGACCTGATTGAATCGGGTCACCCTGTGGAGCAGACGATTTCCACCCGCGATGACGTTATGACCTCTTTGATCGCCCAGGGCGTGGATCCTGCCATCGCCTTTAAGACAATGGAATATGTCCGCAAGGGCAAAGCGGCCAAAAAGGGTCTGGAAAAGGAAATGCGGGAAGCGATGGAGAAGGCCCATGTGCCGGAATGGTATATGAAATCCTGTGAAACGGTCCAGTATCTGTTCCCGAAGGCGCATGCCGTGGCATATGTCCTGAACGCATACCGCATTGCTTACTGCAAGGTGCATCATCCGCTGGCTTATTACGCTGCGTATTTTTCACAGCGAGCGGACGTAGACGCAACTTTTATCGCCAAAGGCGAATCGTATATCCGTCAATATATAAAAAATGTCGATCTGCAGGGCAGGGATGCAAAAGCGGTCGATAAAGACAACGTGATCTATCTGCAGCTGATTTTGGAAATGCTGGCCCGGGGCTTTGAATTTTATCCGATTGACCTGTATAAATCCCATGCCGTACAGTTCCGTCCGGAAGGAGAAAAGGGAATCCGTATCCCGCTTTGCTGCCTGCCGGGTGTAGGCAAGGGCGTAGCCCGCACCCTTTCCCTGACGGTGAAGAACAGTCAGCGCGATTTTATTTCGCAGGAGGATCTGCTTTCCAGCTGCCGTCAGACAGAGCAGGCCGTGCTGGATAAAGCGGGCAGAGGGCTTGATCTGCTTCCGGAAGAAGAAGGCCTGGGCCACGTAGGACAGACCTCGCTGGACGCGCTGGCGGAGTACGGAGCGCTGGGCAGTCTGCCGGAAAGTAACCAGATGGACCTTTTTAGTTTCTGATTTTGAAAAAAACTCTTTGCAATTATGCTATTTAATGCTATAATATGTAAAGAAAATTTATGAAGTGCTTTAGAAAGAGTGGGTGCAAAACCCGCTCTTTCGTTATATTTGGAAGATTTCGACCATGGCAGTTTAGGGGCCGTTCAGTGTGACAATCAAGTATAATTACAGAAATCAGCGGTTTCTTAAATTAAGGAGTGAATGTATGAAGCGAGAAGAAGTGGAGAAGTTTATTGCCGGTCTGGTAACACCTTTGCTGGAAGGAACGGATA
>JAFTZZ010000264.1 GCA_017460905.1 Acidaminococcaceae bacterium
GGACCGGCTGCTGCCGCCCGGCTATCATAAATAACGGAGGCGGAAGCGGATATGATTCGAAGAGTCGCAAGGGAAATGGTGCTGCAGAGTTTGTTTCAGATGGACTTCACCCAGGCTGAACCGGAAGAAGCGCTGGCGATTTCATTAGAGGTGCAGCAGGATGAAGAACAGAGCGAAGAAGCGGCAAAAGCGGTCAAATATGCGGGAAAGGTATTAAAGGGAACTGCAAAAAATCTGGCTGAGATCGATGCGCTGATCGGTAAGTATGCGATTAACTGGGATGTGAAACGCATGCCCGGCATTGACCGGAACATCCTGCGGCTGGCTGTATATGAGATGCGGTTTGCGGAAGAAAAACTACCGGTGACGGTGGCCGTAAATGAAGCAGTGGAGCTGGCCAAGCGGTTCGGTTCCGAAAAATCTGCCCGCTTTATCAATGGGGTTTTGGGAAAACTGATGCGGGAAGAAAAATGACAGAAGAAGTTTATCTGGGGATTGATACCAGCTGTTATACAACATCTGTCCTGTTTATGGACAGGACAGGAAACGTGGCGGCGGAAGCGCGGCGTATCCTGAAGGTCAAAGCGGGAGGCTGCGGGCTGCAGCAGTCGGAAATGCTGTACCAGCATACGCGCAATCTTCCGGATCTGGTAGAACAGGCTATGAAGGGACATGAGTTTGCCATAAAGGGAATCGGCGTATCGTCCCGTCCGCGCCCGCTGGCAGACTCCTATATGCCGGCGTTCCTGGCAGGGCAGGGCTTTGCCCGGTCCCTTGCCGCGTTATATAAAATTCCTCTCTGGCAGATCAGTCATCAGGAAAACCATTTGGAAGCCGCTCTCTGGTCGGCGGGAGGCCCGAATGCCGGCCGTTTTCTGTTTTTGCATGCTTCCGGAGGTACCACCGATTTGCTGCTGGCAGAAAAAGCGGCACCCGGTTATCAACTGACGGAAGCGGGCGGCAGTCTGGACCTGCATGTTGGGCAGTTCATTGACCGGGTGGGGGTTGCGCTGGGACTTGTGTTTCCCGCCGGGCCCGCTTTGGAAAAACTGGCAGGACAGCATCACGAGATAATTGAAGTTCCGGTTTCTGTCCGTAAAACCAGGGTAAGCCTTTCAGGTCCCTGCACAGCCGCCCTGCGCAAGCTGGAGCAGGGGGCTGCTCCGGCAGATCTGGCTGCCGGGGTACAGTGGTCGCTGGCAGAAACTTTTGTACGCATGATCCGGAACGCCGCTGCGAAATATGAAATCCGCCAGGTAATTCTGGCAGGCGGGGTTTCTTCTAATCAATGGATTCGCCGGTATGTAGAAGAGAAGCTGGCGAAACGAAATATCCAGGTATGGGTGCCGGACAGCCGATACAGCTGCGACAATGCAGCCGGGTGTGCGGCATATGCATACCGTCAGGGGGAGCTGCATGGCTGAGGCCCGTACATATACCGTTTCGGAAATGAACCGCCTGATCAAAAATCTGGTGGAAGGAAGCGGAGTTGTTACCAATGTGCAGGTCCGGGGGGAGATCAGCAATTTCAAACGCTATCCTTCAGGACATTGCTATTTTTCATTAAAAGATAAAAACGGCGTATTAAAATGCGTTATGTTCCGCCGGCAGGCAGTACACCTGATCAAATATCCCAATAACGGGGATACGGTCGTAGCTGTCGGCAGTATCGGCGTCTATGAGCGGGACGGTGTGTACCAGCTCTATGCTGACCTGCTGATCGCCGAAGGCGCCGGCGACCTGATGCAGGCCTATGAGAAACTGAAAAGTAAGCTGGCTGCAGAAGGCTTGTTTGCTGAAGAAAGAAAAAAACCGCTGCCGGTGCATCCGCGTACGGTAGGCATCATTACTTCGCCTGCCGGTGCTGCCGTGCGGGACGTAATCAGCGTTTCCCGCCGCAGGGATCCCGGCATACGGTTGCTGTTATACCCTGTACAGGTGCAGGGAAAAGCGGCAGCTGCGGAAATCGCGCAGGCGATCCGGTTTATGAACCGGCACCGTTTGGCTGATGTGCTGATCGTAGGCCGGGGCGGCGGGTCCATGGAAGATTTGTGGGCTTTTAACGAAGAGGCGGTCGTCAGGGCTATTGCCGCTTCGGAAATACCGTTAATTTCTTCGGTGGGGCACGAAACTGATTTTACGCTGGCAGATTTTGCGGCGGACCGGCGGGCGGCAACACCTTCGCAGGCAGCGGAACTGGCCGTTGCCGATACAGGGCAGTACAGACGGCAGGTGGAACGGAACCGGCAAAGGCTGGAAAGCGCCCTGACCCGTATCCTGCGGGAAAAGGCCGCGGCATATCAGCGTCTGGCGGCAAGCCGCGCCTTGCGCGATCCGCTGCAGATCACGGACCGGGCGGAAGAACGGTTGGACCGGGCGTTAATGAAACTGCGCCAGAGCCTGCCCCAGCGGGTGCAGAACCGGGAACTGCGCTTACAGCAGGCGATGAAAGCCCTGCAGCACCCGGAAAGGGTATTGCTTGAACCGGAACGGCGGGTGCAGGCGGCACAGAAAATCATGTTACGCCAGCCCGAAAAGCTCATTGGCAGGGCGGAACAGAAAATGGCCTTGCTGACAGCGCGTCTGGACGCGGTCAGTCCCCTGAAGGTGCTTGGCAGAGGGTATTCGGTGACCCTTGATGAAAGAGGTCAATTATTAAAATCGGTGGATTCGGTCCATTGGGGCGAAGAGATA
>JAFTZZ010000265.1 GCA_017460905.1 Acidaminococcaceae bacterium
CAGCTTGGGCTCAAACCAGGTAGACTTCGGCGGCATGATCTGCCCGGCGTCCGCAATATCCATGACCTCCTGCATCAGCGTGGGATACATGGAAAAGGCAACGGCATATTCACCGCTGTCCACCTTGCGCTCCAGTTCCGCCAGTCCCCGGATGCCGCCCACAAAATTGATGCGGGCATCCGTGCGGGGATCGCCGATCTTCAACACCGGAGCCAGCAGGTTGTTCTGCAAAATCGAAACGTCCAGCGCGTCAATTGCGTTCTTAGGATCAAAGGAACCCTCTTTAGCTTTCAGTTCGTACCAGCGCCCGCCCAGATACATGCCAAAGGTATGATGGGTTTCCGGATGATATGCCTTTCGCACCGGCTTAACCTGGAACTTCTCTTCCACTTCTCTCATGAAAGTGATTTCGCTGTGCCCTGCCAGGTCGGTCACCAGGCGGTTGTAATCCAGGATTTCCATCATATTGTCCGGGAAAATGACAGCCTGGAAATATTCACATTCCACTCCGGCATCTTTTCTGCCCAGTTCTTTCTCAAACTGATCCGCCACACGCATGGCGCCTGCGCAGCGATGGTGCCCGTCCGCAATATAAAACGCTGAGACCCGGGAAAACAGCTGGATGAGTTCCTGAATTTCCAAAGGGCTGTCCACCACATACAGGGTATTGCGCACGCCGTCTTCCGCAATGAAATTATATACCGGTTCCCGTTCGGCCATCAGCTTCAGTATATAGGAGCTGATTTCCGGGCGCTGCTTATAAGTCAGGAACACCGGGCCCGTCTGCGCCTTTGTTTTCGTAATGTGACGCACCCGGTCCTGTTCCTTTTCCGTACGGGTCAGTTCATGCCGTTTGATAGTCCCGTTACGGTATTCTTCTACAGCAGCCGTCGCCACCAGCCCGATCTGGATGTGATGGTTCATGCGCTGGCGGTAAATATAGAAGCAGGGAGTTTTATCCTGTTTCATTTTTCCGCTTTTGGCATAATTCACCAGATTTTCCCGGGCCTTCGCATACACTGCATCGCTGTACGGATCTGTTCCCTGGGGAAGCGTCGCCTCTGATTTGGTAACTGTCAAAAAGCTGTATTGGTTTTCCGCGATTTTGCTGCGGGCTTCTTCTGTATCCATTACGTCATACGGAAGGGACGCGATTTTTTCCGCTATCTCAGAAGCGGGGCGGAAACCGCGGAACGGTCTTACTGTTGCCATTGAAATACCTCCTGTTTATATATGCAAATTGAAGTCTAACTGGTCGGAACGGTACCATTTTCATAGCGCTCAGCTAACGCTCGGGCGTATCCCGCGTTGCATAGCGCAGTGTAAAGCATTATTGCCTGATCTGCCAGGCCTTCTTTAACGAACAGTTCCTCGCACCCTGCGGGAGCGCTTCGCTTATTCAAATGGCCCCGTTCCTCACAGTCAAAGTGTCATTATAAATTTATATTTTATTTTTATTTAATACTTAATTATAGAAAGAAACGGATTGAAATGTCAATAAGCAACAATCACTTCCGGTAATTTATGGAATTGAATTGCAGAAACGGCAAAGTAACTATATAATAAAGTATTAGCTTATTTAGAAAAGGACGGTCTTCATTTTGTATTTTAATAAAAAGGTAATCCAGCGCGCTATGCCGATCTATATCGGTTACCTGTTCCTGGGGCTGGCCTGCGGCATTCTGGGACAGCAGGCACATATCGCACCCATTGAAGCGTTTATTATGAGCATCCTCGCCTATTCCGGCAGCGGGCAGTTTATCTGCATCGCCATGATGCTGGATCAGGCGTCACTGTTTTCCATCCTGGTTACAAATTTTATGGTGAGCCTGCGGTACATGTTCTTTTCCACAGCCATGTATCCCCATATTAAAAACTGTTCCCTCCCTTATTCCATATTGTTCGGTCAGAATATAACGGACGAAACGTTTGCGGTCAATCTGGACAGTTTTGAACGGGACAAGGAATGGGACGTGCATCAGGGACTGGCGCTGGGTTTTTCTCCCTGCTTGGTCTGGGCCAGTGCGAATTTTATCGGCTGTACCGCCGCTGCCTGGCTGAATCCGCCTACAGAACTGGTCTCCTATATTCTGGTAGCCATGTTCCTCGGCATCTGGAGCGGTTATCTGCACGATACCGCACTACTGATTGCCGGTATCCTGGGCGGCATCCTGTCCGTTGTTTTATCGTTTTATGTTCCCTTCAAGCTGCACATCGTGCTGGCAACACTAATCGTTTCTGCGGCAGCCTGCTGGTATGAGGTAAAGCTGTCGGCTGAGCAAAAGGCAAAAGCAGCAGAAAAGGAGGCGCGCTGAAATGGAAAATGAATCTCTGTATATTTACGGTGCCACCCTGATGATGGTGCTGGGCACCTTTTCCTGCCGCGAACTGCCGTTGCTACTGCTGCGGGGCCGCAAGCTGCCGGAATGGTTCAATGTGTGGCTGAAATACATTCCCACCGCCATCTTTGGCGCACTGATCTTCCCGGACATCTTCCTGAAGGGCGGAGCGCCTGACTTCTCATTGCAGAACTACGGCTTATGGGCAACGCTCTGTGCCTTTCCCATCGTTTATAAAACCCAGTCCCTGACCGTAGCGCTACTTTCCGGCACAGTTTTTTTCTGCATATTCAAATATGTAATCTGAGACACATCGCACATATACGGTAAATCCATTTGCGACCAATTTTTTCATGATTTTTTTACTTTCATAATACACTGATTAAACTGGCTTGTGCGGCTACTCCATAAGAATGCGCAAACCGTATAATCAGCTTCAGTAATCAAACGGAGGTATGCTTCGTGAATACTTCAATAAATAAGCACCTGGGCACATCGTTAACATTCCTGCTGGTTACGCTGTCTGCAGTTCCTGCACTGGCAGCGCCGTCTGCACCGGTGGTCCGTACGCCGGGAAAACACTCAGTAGTAGTGGTGTCCTCTCAGCCAACCATTGCGAAACCGGCTGTCCGTGAAGCCATCCCCACAAGTGCGCCCAAACAGGAACCGAAAACGCAAACATCTTCGCCTGCGTCTGCGCCAAAACAGAATACGATTCCTGCCGTTTCCAATAATCCGGCTCCGGTAGCAGATAAAACTGCGCCTGCCCCAAAGGAAGCCAAACCCGCCGCAGCCAAAGAAAAGCCCTCTGCCGAACAGAAAAAAGCCCGGCAACAGGCAGCGGATGCTGTGGTGCCGGGGCATCCCTTCCGTATTCAAAATAAAGAAGAAAACTATAAATCACAGCTTTCCAAAGCGGCTACCAAAAAGCTGGATGCCACGCTGGCAAATATGATCGGCGGAGCAGAGGACAAGGTGCCGGGACTAGCGGTCATCGTGTTCAAGGACGGCAAGGAAGTGTACCGCAACATGATGGGCAACCGTTTCCTCAGTCCCCGCAACCCCAACTGGAATCTGCCCCTCACGGCAGACAGCCGGTTCCGGGTCGCTTCAATCTCAAAGATCTTCACGGCAGCAGGCTATCTGAAGCTGGTGGAAGAAGGCAAAATCAAACTGGATGAAGACGTAAGCCGTTACCTGGGTTTCACCTTGCGCAATCCCCGTTTCCCCAATAAAGTCATCACCTCCCGCATGCTGCTGTCCCACACGTCTTCCATACGGGATTACCCGACCGCCTATGTTCCCTTCAAAAGCTCCTTAAAAAGCTTCTTTACCGGCAACAACTGCTGGTCCTCGGAAACACAGCCGCCAGGGGTTTATTTCTGCTACTCCAACCTGAACTATATCCTGCTGGGAACAATCATTGAAAAAGTAACAGGCCAGCGCTTTGACAGATATATGAGCAAAACCGTCCTTGGCCCGCTGGACATCAAAGGCAGCTTCAACCTGCGGGACTTAAGCTCTGCCGAGCTGCAAAAAATGGGAACCCTGTACCGCAAAACAAAAGGAGCAGGCCAGCCGTATCAGGCACAGATAGACGACCGGCCAATCGAATTGCCCGATGCCTCCCGGCTTGCCGGTTACCGGCCGGGAACCAATGCAGGCATTTTCTCCCCTCAGGGCGGACTGCGTGTGTCTCCCAACGAACTGACCCATATGCTCCAGATGCTGATGAACAAAGGCAAATATCAGGGCAGACAGATTTTGTCCCCCGCAACATACAAGCTGATGACAGACCAGATCTGGCAGTATGATCCGCTCACCCATAACGGGGATATCGAATACAGTGCTATCGAAAGCTATGGCATGCCGATACAGCTTTTCAAAGGTAACGGCGAAACGCGGCCTGTGCCCAGCCGTCCCGGCTTTCACCTGTACGGACACCTGGGTGAAGCATACGGCTTCATCGGCGGTCTCATGTGGCAGCCGGAAACCCAGAACGGGTTCATTTTCCTCCAAAATGGCTGCGCCTCTTCCGAAAAATACAACCCAGGGAACTACAGTCTTAATAATCGCTGGGAAGAGAACTTTATGAAAGCCATCATTGATACCGTCTTCCCTTATGACAATACGGAGTTTAAAAGTTTTTAACCAGAAACCACTTACATAATTTCCCCGCACAAACACAAACCCGGTTAGTTAACTAACCGGGAATTTTTTATAAGGCCAGTCACAGAGCGGGTTTTGAGCCTGCTTGTTGTTATATATATAGCCAAGCGTTATTGTCTGTCTCGCAATGGCACGATGTTCCATCATTATATTGCCTGGTTCGAACAAGCTGCCATTGCGCCGAGGGTCCTCAAATGGCATTTTGTGCCTATCGCTCTTTTTTATCTATTCTCCTTAGTTTCCACATATTCCAGCCCATGACCGTTCCGGCTGCCAGCGTGACTGCCAGCAGCATCCAGGGCTGCAGCACCGGCCCGCCGAACAACGCCGGAAGCCCCAGCGCCACCGGCAGCAGAACAAGATTACAGATGCAGGCAATACGCACATTTTTCTTCACGGCTTTTACACAGTCGCGGCTTAACTGAAAGGTTGCGGCTACCTTGCGCAGATCATTATCCGTCAGCACCACCTGCGCTGCCTTCCAGACCGTTTTCGTGCCGCTGCCTACCGCAAACCCGAAATCCGCGCACTCCAGCGCCGGCGCATCATTATCGCCGTCGCCTACGACGGCAACGGTTTCACCGCCCTTGCGGAAGGTCTGCACCAGCTGTGCCTTATGAGTGGGCAGCAGTTCTGCCGCAACCCGGTCCGCGCCGGACAGTTTTCCCAGATACAGTCCGGCCCGTTTATGATCCCCTGTCATCACGGAAGTTACAATATGCATCTCCTTTAGCTTCCGTATTGCTTCCGGCGTTTCCGCACGCAGTTCGTCCGAAAAGCCGAACATCGCATACAGCGTACGCCCCACCGCCATATACCAAATCGTCTTGCCCGCATCGGACAGCTGCTCCGCATATCCCTTCGTTTCTGCCGGAATGGGCACATACCGCCGGACAAATTCCAATGGTCCCAGACGGATATTCTCCTTAAAGCAGCGGGCCGTATGCCAGCCTTCCGGCGTCGTCTGAATCTCCGTGCAGACAGGTAATCGGCAGCCCTCGGCCGCTTCCCGGACAGCCGCCGCTTCCGGCTGGTCGCTGTCCTGCAGCATGACGGCCGCAATGCCTAACAGTCCCGTTTCCGAACCGTTGTTGAAAACATGGATATCCGTCAGCACCGGACGCCCTATCGTGAGGGTGCCGGTCTTATCAAAAATGACCAGCGTGGTTTCACCCGCGTCACCCAAAACCGTTCCGTCCCGGAACAGGATATTCTGTTCCGCTGCTTTTGTAACCGAAATGAAGGCTGCGGCGCTGGGCGCCAGCAGGAACAGCACCGGGCAGCAGCAGACAAACACCGACATGGCAATCTGCCAGACAGGTACGGTTGCCCTGCCGGTATAGAAGTAACTGAGGCAGGCCACAATGCTCAGCAAAATAGACCCGCTCACCAGCCACATGGACGGCAAATCCAGAAACTGGGGCAGCGGCGCTTTGCACCAGCGGTCCAGATATACCCCGGACAACGCCGCCGTAACGCAAAGGCCCGTATACGCCAGGAACAGAGGCGGCAGATTCCAGTACGGCTGTCCCAGCAACAGCTGTATGGCTGTATATATCCCGCCAGCTACAGAAGCTGCGGTACTCAGCAGCAGCAACACTTCGGCAGAAGGAATCCGTTCCTGCAGATCCTGCAGCGCCTGGGTGTAAAACTGCCTTCCCGCATACAGAACCGGCCCCACCAGCAACAGCTGCAGCAGTCCGCGGACATCGACAGGCTCGTATTGTCCCGGCAAATTTACCAGGCTGTTCTTCATTCCCGAAGACGCAAGCCACACCGCGAGTTCTGTCCAGCACGCCACAGCAAGCAGGGGGATGAAAAACATCACAGCCATCTTCAGACGGGAAATCTGCCCGGCTACGAAGCGGCTTTTCTTTTTGGGGCGCTGCCTGCGCTTCGGCTGCGGCAGCTCCTCCTGCTTCGTCTCATTGATGGCAGCAGTATCCACTTCCTGGACGGTTATATTTTCTTCAGCTGCCGTTGTATTATCTGTCATGTTATTCTCTTTTTCATCAAGGGAAACTCTGTCTTCTTTCATTTACAGAAAGCTCCTGTAAAATATGTTTTTTACATCGTTCTCGTAATTTCTTTATTATTAATCTTAACAAGGCAGACTTTCCTTGTCAAATAAACCGTGCCGTCATTTGCAATTTGCAGTATAATATAAATAAAAACCCAATCAATTACATTTTTCGATAGTTCATA
>JAFTZZ010000266.1 GCA_017460905.1 Acidaminococcaceae bacterium
AACCGGATCGTGGCTTATGCGGACATCATGCATCTGCCTATCAATCTGACATTAACTGAAAAAGTATTAAAGGACTTTGCCGTACATACACGCCAGAATGTCACAATTGAAAATATCATTAAATGCATCTGCAGTTTTTATGATATACAAAAGGATGACCTGCTTGGCAAAAAACGGCCTAAAAATATCGCCATGCCCAGACAGGTCGCCATGTACCTCTGCCGCAAGATGACCGACGCTTCCCTGCCGAAGATCGGATATGCTTTTGGCAGGGACCATACCACTGTGATCCATGCCTATGAAAAAATAGAAAAAATGAAAAAAGAAGATAACAGCTTTGAAAGCCAGTTACAGCAGCTGGAAGAAAAAATACGTACGCTATAATTTCTTCATTTATATTTGCTTCTTCCGGCACTCATGTGAACAAACATGTGCATAAGCTGTTACCAGTCTGTGGACGGATGTGAACAACTTTTTACCCTGTACATAGTGTGGATAAACCCAAACGCAGTGTAAACAGTTTATACACAGCAGCATGTCCGGTAAAAATGCTTATCTTCCCTGCTTTTCCACAAAATCCACAGCGCTTACTATGACGATTATTAATATTAAATTATTATAAAAAAATACGAAAAAAGAAAGGAATGTGAACAAATGAAATTTACATGTGAAACCGCAGAATTAAATAAAGCCGTACAATCCATCATGCCAGCCATTGCCTCCAAACCCAGCACACCGATTTTTGGCGGTATGCATATCATTGCCGATAAAGACAAACTGAGACTGGAAGGAATGGACATCAATCTTTCCATGAGCAATGAAATTAAGGCCAGCGTGGAAGAACCGGGTGAAATCGTCATCACTGCATCGCGTTTTAACGATCTGGTACGCAATTTTAACGGGGAAACCGTAAAAGTTACCAAAAATGAAAATGACAATAATGTAAGGCTTCAGTCAGGCAAGGCGGATTATAAAATCTTGCTGATGAATGTAAACGAGTACCCCAAATATCCTTCCATTGAAGCGACCCAGTCTTTCACACTGGAAGAAGATAAGATCAAGGAACTCATTAAAAAGACAGCCTTTGCCTGCTCCACGGATTCGGCCCGTCCCCTCTTTACCGGCGTTTTATGCGAGATCAAGGATAACAAGATTACTTTTGTGGGAACCAATACCCACAGACTGGCAATCCGTACCCTGCCTGCAGAGAACGCGCCCGACCTGACAGTGATCATTCCTTCCGTAGTTCTGAAGGAAATCAATAAAAACTTGAACGGAAAGCTGCCCCAGGACGTTACTTTTTCTATTGTAAATAATCAGTTAATGGTTAAAATTGAAAACTGGTCTGTAGTGTCCCGTCTGATCGAAGGCCGTTTCCCTGATTACAAACGGGTCATTCCGCCGCAGTTCGGCGTAAAAACAAAGGTAAATGTGAAAGACCTGGCCGGCGCCGTCAGCCGTATGAGTCTCTGCAGCGGCAGTGAAAACGATTACAGCATCGTTAAAATCAGTATTACCGACAAGGAAATCAAAGTCATGTCCAGCAGTCCGGATGTAGGTACCGGTGAAGAAATCATTTCCTGCAAGACAGAAGGAAATCCGATCAATGTAGCCTTTAATGCTGCGTATATTATGGACATTATGAAAAATATTGAAACTGAGGAAGCGGAAATCAGTTTAAATAATTCCCTGAGCCCTGTCTGCATCAAACCTGACAGCGAAGAAGAATATATTTATATTGTAACTCCGGTAAGGGTAATTTTCTGATATGAAAATCAATAAGCTTCAGCTTGTCAATTTCCGTAACTATGACCATTGCGCCGTACGGTTTGACAAAATGATAACAGTATTTTACGGAAAAAACGGACAGGGAAAGACAAATTTACTGGAAGGAATATTTTATGCTTCTTTTGGTCTGAGCCATCGGACCAGCCAGGAAGAAGAAATGATGAAATTTTCCTCAGACGGTATGGCTGTTTTACTGGATTTTGACAGGGAAGACGGGAGCCATTCCATCCAGATGAAACGGTATCTGGATAACGGCAAATTCCATAAGGAAATAAAAATTGACGGAAAAAAGACTTCCGCAAAAGATCATTACAGCTTTTTGAATACGGTTATGTTTTCCCCTGAGGATTTGCAGATCATTAAAGGCGATCCTTCCCTGCGCCGCCGTTTTTTGGATATGGAAATTTCCCAGACAGATCCTTTGTATTACGATTATCTGGTCCGTTACCGCCGGACGCTGCGGCAGCGCAATTCGTTGTTAAAAATAATACGGGAACAAAACCAGCCGCCGGAACAGTTAGATGTGTGGGATGAGGAAATTTCTGAAATCAATGCGCAGATCGTCAGCAAGAGACTGGAAAATATAAAAAAATTAAAAGAAATTTCCATACCTGCTTTTTCTGCCCTTTCCGACCATGTTGATAAACTGGACATAAAATATGAGATGAAAGGAAATAACGGTGAATTCTTTTATCCTGTAGAGGAAAGTCCGGAAAATATGAAAGATTTTTACCTCAAAAGTTTAAAAGAACGCAGATATAATGACGTTATGAATGGAAGTACGGGAATCGGGGCGCACAGGGACGATTTGAAAACATATATAAACGGTGCGGACAGCCGTTCCTTTGCTTCCCAGGGACAGCAGCGCTGCTGCGCCCTGGCATTAAAGCTTTCCCAGATTGAGTATGTAAAAAAAATAACGGGGGAATATCCTGTCCTGCTGTTAGACGATGTAATGAGTGAACTGGACCAGTACCGACGTAAACAGCTGATTGGTTTTATCAATGATAAAGTACAGACATTTATTACGGTAAACGACAAGACACTGATCCCCGAATTTGCTTCCAACCGTTATTTTAATATTGAAAAAGGCATGATAAGAGAAGAATAGATCATGGAAGACGTTGAAAAAATTGTATTGAAAATGATAGGTTCCCAAAGCCATCAGAATCAGTATAATCTTTTTAAAATAAAAGCAAGCTGGGCAGATATTATCGGTAATAATAATGCCAGGCATTGCAGTCCTTTAAAGCTGGAACGGAGGATTTTAACTCTGCAGGTAGATTCTTCTGTATGGGCCAATCAGTTTTTGTATTATAAAGAACAGTTTATAGGGCAGATCAATCATTTTATGTGCAGTGAATATATAAAAGACATAAAATTTGTAATGGGTCAGTCCTTTAAAAAAAGCAGCAAAAGCAAAAAACACAGCAAAGCAGAAGAAAATACGATACCTTTTCCGCCAGCAACAGAAGAAGAGAACGCAGCGCTGCATTTGAAATTTGCTTATATCAGCAATGAAAATATAAAAAATGCCATCGTCAGCATTGAAGAAAAAAGACTGGGACTGGAAAAATTATACAGGGAAGGAAAAATTAAAAAATGTCCGGTATGCGGGGATTTTTTAAAGAATGGAGAGGTTATCTGTTACACCTGCGAAACTGAAAAAAGAAAAGAAAATGCATATGAAATCACGGAAAAAATTAAAAAGGAACCCTGGATCCGCTGGCAGGATATCAAAAAAATCATTGCCTGTGATGAAACAGAGTTCAATATCATAAAGAATGATATAAAAGCCTTTTATTTTGAAAAAGTAAGGCTTAAAACGGCAGATGAAAGCGAAGAAAAATTTGCCGTTCAGCTGAAAGCAGGAAAACCGTACGCGCTGCTTTCAGAAAAGGAGTATGAAAATATTTTAAAATTTTTACAAAAAGGAAAATAAAACGATGTATGTGCATTTAGGCAGGGGATGTATGCTCCAATCTTTTCAGATCATAGGCATCTTTTCTGTCGGAGAAGATAAAAATTTTTATAGAAATTTAAAAAACGATAAGGGAAGATTTTATGAAGTTGAAGATTTGTCGGAAGACGGAACCGTTGACAGCGTAATTCTTACAAAAGATAAGATTTATCTGTCTGCTATTTCCGCGCTGACATTGCAGAAACGGATCAATCAAAACTTAATTTATAATAACGGAGGAAATAATGGCAGAGAAAAATGAAACAGCAGTACAATTAAATGATGATGCTGAGAAAATCCGTATTGCTGAGGAAGCCAGACAGAAGGAAATTGAAAGGGAAATAAAGGAAGCTACCGGTGTGGAAGGACAGTATGGGGCCAGCCAGATCCAGGTACTGGAAGGTCTGGATGCCGTACGCAAGCGTCCCAGTATGTATATTGGCAGTATTTCCGGGCGCGGCTTACACCATCTGGTATCTGAAGTCGTTGACAACAGCATTGACGAAGCGCTGGCGGGCTTCTGCGACACAATCAGTGTAGTAATCAAGGAAGACAACAGTATTACCGTGGAAGATAACGGGCGTGGTATTCCTGTGGATATGCACAAAACGGGAAAACCCGCTGTGGAAGTGGTAATGACCGTATTGCATGCCGGCGGCAAGTTCGGCGACGGCGGATATAAAGTTTCCGGCGGCCTGCATGGCGTAGGTGTGTCCTGCGTAAATGCGCTTTCCGAAAAAATGGAAGTGGAAGTACGCCGCAACGGAAAACGCTATGGCATCGAATTTATGCGCGGCAAGACCAGCAAACCGTTATATGAAATCGGCAGCGCCGATTCTACCGGTACAACGGTGCATTTTAAACCGGATGATACGATTTTTACCGAAACGGTATACGATTATGATATCCTGCGCCTGCGTCTGCGGGAACTGGCCTTTTTAAATAAAGGCGTGACAATCTCCCTGCTGGACGAAAGGGACGGAAGAAATGAAACGTTCCATTTTAAGGGCGGTATCATTGAATTTGTCAAATACGTTGACGCGAATAAAGATAAGATTAATGTCGAACCGATTTACGTGGACGGCGTAAAAGATACGAATATTGTTGAAGTAGCAATGGAATATACCGACAGCTATACGGAAAATATTTTCAGCTATGTAAACAATATCAACACGGAAGAAGGCGGCACCCATTTAAGCGGTTTTAAACAGGCGCTGACCCGCGCGATCAACGATTACGCCCGTAAAAATAATCTGCTGAAAGATAATGATGAAAACCTGAGCGGTGATGACTGCCGCGAAGGAATTACTGCCGTAATCAGTATCAAGGTACAGGAACCCCAGTTTGAAGGGCAGACCAAAACTAAATTAGGAAACAGCGAGGTCCGCGGTATTGTAGATAATCTTGTGACGGAAAAACTGGAAGAGTTCTTTGAAGAACATCCCAGTGAAGCAAAAAAGATTATTGAAAAAGCTGTCATGGCCTCCCGGGCCCGGGCCGCTGCCCGTAAGGCCAGGGATCTGACACGCCGGAAGAGTATCCTGGAAAGCAGCAGTCTTCCCGGAAAGCTGGCAGACTGCCAGAGCAAAGACAATACCATGACGGAAATTTACCTGGTCGAAGGTGATTCCGCAGGCGGCAGCGCCAAACAGGGACGGGACCGTAAATTCCAGGCTATCCTGCCGCTGCGCGGTAAAATTCTGAATGTGGAAAAAGCCCGTCTGGACCGCATGCTGTCCAGCGACGAGATTAAAAATATGATTACTGCGTTTGGCTGCGGCATTGGTGAAGATTTTGATATAACAAAAGCGCGTTACGGAAAAATTATCATCATGACCGATGCCGATGTTGACGGCGCCCATATCGCCACACTGCTTCTTACCTTCTTCTACCGGTATATGAAACCGCTGATCACCGAAGGACATGTGTACATTGCCAAACCGCCCCTGTATCTGGTAAAAAAAGGACAGAAAGCTCACAGTTACGCGTATACGGACGAAGAATTGAAGCAGCGTCTGGATGAAATCGGCAGGGATAATAAAACGATTTCCGTACAGCGGTACAAAGGCCTGGGCGAAATGAATCCGGAACAGCTGTGGGAAACCACCATGGATCCCCAGTACAGGACCCTGCTGCAGGTCAACTTGAGCGACGCGGCGGAAGCGGATGCGATTTTCTCCGTCCTGATGGGTGACAAGGTTGAACCGCGCCGCCAGTTTATCGAAGAAAATGCCGCAAAAGCAATTCTTGATCTGTAATCATAGTTTTATGTAAAAATTTTTCATTAGAGGTCAGGAATAAAAATCAGGCTTTTAGGTTGATTGCTTTATTGTAATTTATTATGGAGAAATAACGTGAAAATCAGAAAAAATCTTTCCGATGCCGATATGTTTCGAGGCATGGAAGAAGAAGAAAGTTTTGAAACAGCTGTTTTGACAGATGACAGCCGCAGCCGGAAATTCCGCAAAAATTCCGCTGCTGTGAAAAAAGAAGCGGAAGCGATGATGCTTCCTCCGGAAGCGCAGGAAAAACTGAACCGCTGCCTGCTGGAGGTCAGTATGGACTGGCTGAAGGATAAAGGCGGGGATGTGGACTGGAAAGTCGTGCGGGACGGAATGAGCATTATTATTAAACCGGCTCCCGCCAAAAAGAAGGTACGGTTATGAATAAGATTTTCTTTCCCCAGGGCGCTTTGCATATCGATGATAACCAGCCGGTACAGGAAATAGCCTTTTCTGTCTGCGGCGGAAGAAAACCGGCAGGCGGCTGGTTAAAGATGACTGCAGATAAACTGCCGGGAAAGCCGTTATTTTTTGCTGCGGATAAAGGACTGAACTATTATCATGCCGCTAATTTTTATCCGGATCAGGTTGTGGGCGATGGTGACAGCGCAAATCCGCAGCTTTGGCAGCAGGCAGTAAAAAACGGTAAGGCAGTAACCTATCCTGCTGATAAAGATAAGACGGATCTGCAACTGCTGACAGAAATGCTGCCACCCGAAAGGATGTGGATTTTTTCCGGTCTGTACGGAGGACGGCTGGATCACCTGTTAAGCGCATTTGAAACGCTGGGGACAACCGCGCTGGAACAGAAGAGGGTCATTGTGTTGGCTGATGAAAGGGAAATTACGGTTTTTGTACCGGAAAGTGTCAGCGTTGAATTTTATCCGCCGGCAGATGAAACGCCGGTAGCGGTTTCTGTCCTTTCGTTTACAGAAAAAAGCAGGGTTTCCATCAGCGGAACAAAGTGGCAGCTGGAAGAAAAGGAAATATTTCGCTCAGTCCCCTACTCTGTCAGTAATGAGATGAGCGATGCTGAACAGTTAAAAGAATTTCCTCATGTACGTTTTACCTGTCATGCCGGCATGGCGGTGTTTTATGTAGCAGGATAAAATATTTGATGTAATAAAAGAAAACACGAAAAAGTGTGGGAAAAAATTATGAAGATTTGTGGCTTGTTTATGAGGTGATATAGTGGACGATACAACAAAGAATCCCGAACAGGAAGAAATGAAAGAAAATAATGACGGATTAATTAATGATGACGGTTATATTGCTTCCGGCGGAAAGATTGAAGAAGTCGATTTAACCAACAAAATGAAAGATTCGTATATCAATTATGCCATGAGCGTAATTGTTCAGCGCGCACTGCCGGACGTACGGGACGGCCTGAAACCGGTACACCGCCGTATCCTGTACGCGATGCAGGAAGCAGGTATGACCTCTAACCGTCCGTATAAAAAATCGGCGCGTATTGTCGGTGAAGTATTAGGTAAGTATCATCCGCACGGTGATTTTTCCGTTTACGATGCTACCGTACGTCTGGCCCAGGACTTTAATACAAGGTACCTGCTGGTGGACGGCCACGGCAACTTTGGCAGTGTGGACGGAGACAGCCCTGCGGCAATGCGTTATACGGAAGTGCGTATGACGAAGATTGCCGAATCCATGCTGGAGGATATTGAAAAAGATACTGTTGAATTTGTACCGAACTATGATGAATCGTTAAAAGAACCTTCCGTACTTCCGGCAAAGATTCCGGCCCTGCTGGTCAACGGTTCCGCCGGTATTGCGGTCGGTATGGCTACCAATATACCGCCCCATAACCTGCGGGAAGTTGTCAAAGGGATTGATATGCTGATCGACAATCCGGATGTGGATGTAGATGAGCTGATGAGCGTAATCAAAGGTCCCGACTTCCCTACCGGCGCTATGATTTTGGGAAATGAAGGGATACGGCAGGCGTACGCGACCGGTAGGGGGATTGTCAAAGTCAGGGCAAAAGCCGAAATTGAGCCCATGGCTAAAAATAAAAACCGTATCGTAGTAACGGAAATCCCCTATCAGGTCAATAAAGCCCGCCTGCTGGAAAGCATTGCCGGCCTGGTCAAGGACGGTGTAATCGATGGCATTACAGATTTGCGGGATGAGTCGGACCGGCGCGGCATGCGCGTAGTTGTGGAACTGCGTGCGGATGTCGTTCCCGATGTAATTCTGAACAAATTATACAAACATACGCAGTTACAGGATTCTTTCGGTATTATCATGCTGGCATTGGTAGATAACAAGCCGAAAATCCTGAACCTGAAACAGATACTGGAATGTTATGTATCGCACCAGAAGGATGTTGTAACGCGGCGGACCCGTTACGATCTGGCTAAAGCAAAGGAACGGGCGCATATTTTAGAAGGCTTGAAAATTGCATTGGATCATCTGGATGAAGTGATCCATACGATCCGCAACAGCGCGAATGCGGAAATTGCCAAGGCTTCCCTGATGGAAAAATTCAGCCTGTCTGACCGCCAGTCCCAGGCAATTTTGGATATGCGGCTGCAGCGACTGACCGGACTGGAACGTAAGAAGATTGACGATGAATACGTTGATGTACTGCAGACCATTGATTATCTGGAAAGCGTGCTGGCTGATGAGCAGAAGGTTCTGAATATCATTAAAAAGGACCTGCAGGAAAAAGCGGATAAGTTTGGCGATGACCGCCGTACGGAAATCGTTGCCGATACGGGGGACATGGATGTACTGGATTTGATTGCGGACGAAGAAATCGTTATTACTCTGAGCAATCAGGGCTATATCAAACGCCAGACACCGGATAATTTCCGCAAACAGCGCCGGGGCGGTACCGGCAAGCATGGCGGCAGCGGCAAGAAGGAAGATGATTTTACCCAGTATCTGTTCCTTGCCACCACACATAATTACATCTTATTCTTTACTAACCGGGGACAGGTTTATACCCTGCGTGGCTATCAGATTCCGGAAGCAGGCCGTCAGGCAAAGGGCTCTGCGATCATCAACCTGCTGCAGTTAAGCCCGGGAGAAAAGATAACCGCGGTGATCAATGTTTCTGAATTTGAAGAAAACAAGTTCCTGTTTATGGCTACCAATCAGGGTACTGTGAAGCGGACCAAGCTGACAGATTTTTCCTTTGTCCGCAAAAGCGGCCTGAAAGCTATCGTATTGAATGACGATGAAGAACTGATCAGCGTAAGGCTGACAGAAGGCAACGCTTCTATTCTGCTGGCTACCCGGGACGGCATGGCGATTCATTTCAGCGAGGAAGATGTACGTTGCATGGGACGGGGCGCTCACGGTGTGCGGGGCATTAATCTGGGGCTCCACGATACGGTGGTGGCCATGGATTACGCATATGATCCGGAAAGCGAAGTGCTGACGGTAACGGAAAACGGCCAGGGCAAACGGACGAAACTGTCCGAATACACAAAACAGACCCGGGGCGGTAAAGGCCGTATCAATTATAAGCTCACTCCAAAGACGGGGGATGTTGTGGGCATGACGGTCGTAAATCCGAAAGACGAGCTGTATATTATTACCGCAGCGGGTATTGTGATCCGTATGGATGTGAATCAGCTGCGTGAGTTAAAACGCAACACCCAGGGTGTGAATGTGATAACTCTGCGTGAAGGAGATAAGGTTACGGCAATTGCAGCGGTGGAATCGGAAGAAGAGATTGTGAAGGAATAAAAAGCCTGCCTTTAAATTAAACAACGCCGTGGATACCTATGGTTTTAAATATTCCACGGCGTTTTTAATTATAGTGGATGCGGTTAATGATCAATACATAAATTCATTTTAGCATTAGGACGTGAAGCGATGAAATTTTTTAAAGAAACCGATGTGGTCGTTATTGGCGGGGGCATTGTCGGTACCGCTATCTTACGGGAACTGTCAAAATATGAGATAAGCTGTCTGTTGGTGGAAAAAGAGCCGGATCTATCCATTGGCACGACGAAAGCAAACAGCGCTGTCTGTCACGCGGGATTTGACGCACCTACCGGCAGCTGGAAGCAAAAGACCAACGTAAGAGGCAATGAGCTGTATCACCAGCTGCAGGATGATCTGGACCTGGATATCCGCTGGACCGGCAGCCTGGTCGTTGCAACAACTGACGAGGAACTGCAGCAATTACAGATTCTGCTGGAAAGAGGAAAAGCCAACGGTGTGAAAGGGCTGGTAATCCTTACCCGGGAAGAAGTACTGGCGAAGGAGCCTAACCTGACGACGGCAAAAGCGGCTTTATGGGCGCCCACTGCCGGTGTGTTATGGCCCTTTGGCTGTGCGATTGCCTTTGCGCAGTGTGCTGTGCAGAACGGCGCGCAGGTAATCCGTGACTGTGCGGTTACCGGTTTTGTGAAGGAAGACGGTGCTGTAACTGTTGTAAATACAACAAAAGGCGCTATCCGTACAAAAGCCGTAATTAACGCTGCGGGTATTTATGCAGAAGAAATTGCCAGACTGGCCGGTGATGACTCGTTTACGATTACACCGCGTAAAGGCGAATACATATTGTTTGATAAAACAGCGGCGCCTTCTCTGGTCTGGGGCATCGTATTCCCCTGCCCGACAGAAAAATCCAAAGGGATCCTGGTGTGTACGACGACCCATGGTAATACCTTTATCGGTCCAAATGCCCAGGACCAGGACAGCAAAGAAGATACAGCCGTAACACCGGCAGGCATGGATGAGATTATTGCCGGCGCCCGCAGGCTGATACCGAATCTTCCGCTGGGAGCAAGCATTACCGAATTTGCCGGACTGCGTGCGGTTTCCGATACCGGCGATTTTGTTCTCGGGGCGTCAAAGGTGCCGGGCTTCTTTAATGCGGCAGGCACACAAAGTCCCGGCTTATCTGCCGCTCCTGCTATTGCGGAAGTGCTGGCAGAAGCCGTAGGTAAAGAAATTTATATGCGTAAAAAAACAAACTGGAACGGCAAACTGCCGAAGAAAAAGGCATTTAACCGGATGGGTTCTTCCGAAAAGCAAAAAGCGATTGCTGAAAACAGCCTGTATGGGCGTGTAATCTGCCGCTGTGAAACCGTTACGGAAGGCGAAATTGTTGATGCGATCCGCCAGCCGGTTGGCGCCTGCACGCTGGATGGCGTAAAACGCCGTACCCGTGCGGGAATGGGCCGTTGCCAGGGAGGCTTCTGCGGTCCCCGTGTAACACAGATACTGGCGCGTGAATTGCAGATTCCGGTATCCCAGGTCTTAAAAGAACGTAAAAATTCCTGTCTGTATTATGAAAAATTTGCGCCGGAGGAGGATAAATAAATGGAGGTTTATGACGTGGTAATCGTTGGCGGTGGCCCGGGAGGGCTTTCTGCTGCGTATTCCGCATACCAAAACGGGGCAAAGAAAATACTGGTCATTGAACGGGACCGCGAACTGGGCGGTATTTTGCAGCAATGTATCCATAACGGTTTTGGCCTGCATCATTTTAAGGAAGAACTGACGGGTCCGGGGTATGCCGGGCGCTGTATAGCGCTGATCAAGGACAAGCCGGAAATTGAAACTCTGGTTGACACGATGGTCCTGGATATCAGCAAAGACAAGAAGGTCACTGCAGTCAATCCGGACAGAGGATTGTTCACTGTTCAGGGAAAGACTGTTATTCTGGCTATGGGCTGCCGTGAACGGACCC
>JAFTZZ010000267.1 GCA_017460905.1 Acidaminococcaceae bacterium
CCTGCGCGAACCGCTGAGCCATCTGGACCGCGCCGATATGTTCTTCTTTACGAAGTCGGACCAGAGCTCGCTGCTGACCCGTACCAGCCTGGCGGAAAATATCCGGCAGTACAATACGGAAGCGCCTATTATCGAAAGTATCCACCATGCCAAGGAGTTCGTAGAAATTGCGGACTGGTACAAAGGCATCCAGCAGAACCCGCTGCCGCTGGAAGACTTGAAGGGCAAAAGGGTCATGGTCTTCTCCGCAATCGGCAACCCGTCCTCCTTTGAACAGAACGTGTCCGGCTGCGGCCTGGATATCCTGGAAGCGATCCGCTATCCTGACCATCACGATTACGGCATGCTGGAAATGCAGTATATCGGTGAACGGGCGGCGGAACTGCAGGCGGATGCCCTGATTACCACTGGCAAGGACGCGGTTAAGATTCCTACGGAATTTATCTATTTCAATCGGGATATTCCGCTGTATGTCATGAATATGGATATCATGATCACAAAGAATGAGGACGCTTTTGAGAAAAAGCTGACAGATACGGTGGAGACGGTCCTCCATAATAAAGGTTCGCGTAAGAAATGATGCAGTGCGTTCTGTGATTTAAACGACCAGTAAAGGAGATGCATTTCGTGAAAGTAATCTGTGTGATCCCGGCGCGGTATGCTTCGACCCGCCTGCCGGGAAAACCGTTAAAGCTGATCGTGGGCAAGCCTATGATTCAGTGGGTATATGAGCAGGCCAAAAAAGCGGCGAAGCCTGCTGAGGTAATTGTAGCAACCGATGATACCCGCGTTTATGATGCAGTATGCGCTTTTGGCGGCAAGGCCTGCATGACCCGGGCAGACCATCCCAACGGGACCAGCCGTCTGGCCGAGGTGGCGGAGCAGTATCCGGATGCGGATGTCATCATCAATGTACAGGGCGACGAGCCCATGATCCCGCCGGAGGTCATCGACCGTCTGGCAACAGCCTTTGACCAGGAACCGGGATTGCAGATGGCAACCATGATGGTACGGATGCAGGAAAGCGAATATGACGACCCCTCTGCGGTCAAAGTGGTAACGGATAAAAACGGTTACGCGCTGTACTTTTCCCGCAGCCTGATCCCGTATCCCCGCAATAAATCGGAACTGTTCAGGGTGTACAAGCATGTGGGAATTTACGCCTATACAAGAAGCTTCCTGCTGCAGTATGCGGCCATGGAACCGACCCCGCTGGAGCAGGTGGAGAGCCTGGAACAGCTGCGGGTGCTGGAAAACGGGTATAAGATCAAAGTACTGGAAAGCGATTTCCGGGGCGTGGGTGTGGATACCCAGGCGGACCTGGACGCTGTGAATAAACTTTTGGGAGGTAACTGATGCATATTATCAATGTAGGGCCGTATAAAGTCGGACCGGGGCAGCCCCTGCTGCTGTTCGCCGGCCCCTGCGTGCTGGAAGGCTATGAGCACAGCCTGGCCATCGGGCAGGAAGTAAAACGGATCTGTGAAAAATTAGGCATGCCCTATGTATTCAAGGCATCCTATGACAAAGCCAACCGCTCCTCGCATACGTCTTTCCGGGGACCCGGACTGGAAGAAGGGCTGAAACAGCTGGCAGGCATCAAAAAAGAGTTAGGCGTGCCCGTCATCAGCGACGTGCACGAGACATGCCAGGTGGAAAAAGCAGCAGAAGTGCTGGACGTGATGCAGATTCCCGCCTTTTTGTGCCGCCAGACAGACCTGGTCTGCGCCATAGGCAAGACAGGCCGCTGCGTCAATGTGAAGAAAGGGCAGTTCCTGGCGCCCTGGGATATGAAGAATGTCATTGCCAAAATAGAATCCACGGGCAACCATAACATCCTCCTGACGGAACGGGGTTCTAGCTTCGGCTACAACACCTTGGTAACCGATATGCGGGGCCTGGCCATTATGCGGGAATTAGGTTACCCCGTGATGATGGACGCTACCCACAGCGTGCAGATTCCCGGCGGCCAGGGTACCAGCAGCGGCGGGCAGAGCCAGTACGTGCCTCATATGGCACGGGCGGCGGCGGCCACAGGGATAGACGCCCTGTTCCTGGAGGTGCATGACGATCCGTCCAAAGCCCTGAGCGACGGACCCAACATGGTGCGCCTGGACCAGCTGGAGGCCCTGCTCACAGACGTCCTCGCCATCGACCGGATTGTACGGAAATAAAAGCGCGGGTGTGTGCGCCGTTGGTGAGCGTCAAAAGATATATACAGATGATTTGTTTGTAATTCCAGATAAGAAAGGGATGCAACAGGCTATGAACGAATTGGAAACCGATGCGCAGAAGGTGCTGAAGCTGGAGGCGGAAGCCATATTGGACCTGATTCCCCGTATCGATTCGCACTTTGACGCGGCCGTGGAGATGATCCTGGACTGCCAGGGCCGCGTGGTCATGACGGGGATGGGAAAATCGGGTATCATTGCCCATAAAATTTCCGCTACCCTGGCCAGTACTGGCACGCCGTCCTTTTACCTGCATCCGGCGGAAGGCATCCACGGCGACCTGGGCATGGTGACGGCAGACGATGTGGTCATCGCCATGTCTAACAGTGGGGAGACCGGGGAGGTCCTGAATATTCTGCCATCGCTGCGCCGGATCGGGGCGAAGCTGATTGCCATGGTCGGCAACCCGGAATCGACGCTGGCCAAAAATTCCGATATAATCCTGAATGTAGGCGTTAAAAGGGAAGCCTGCCCTCTGGGACTGGCGCCGACGTCCAGTACCACAGCGGCGCTGGCATTCGGGGATGCGCTGGCACTGGCACTGATGGGAAAACATCACTTTACCTCTAAGCAGTTTGCCGTATTCCATCCGGGCGGCAGCCTGGGCAGGAAGCTTCTGCTGACGGTGACGGATATCATGCACACCGGAAACGAAAATCCTGTGGTGAAAGGTAATACGACAGTTACAGAGGCCCTGTTTGTCATTACGGACAAAGGGCTGGGCGCTGTTTCCGTAGTGGATGAGGATGAAGTCATGATCGGGCTGCTGACCGACGGGGATATCCGCCGTGGCCTGTCCAAGGGCGTGGATTTCCTGAAACGGCCGGTAACCGAGCTGATGACGGCGAATCCGAAGTTTATTACGAAAGACAAACTGGCCGCACAGGCCCTGCATATCATGGAAAGCCATACGCCGAAACCCATTACGGTGCTGCCAGTTATTGATGCAGAACGGCATGTAATCGGACTGCTGCATATGACCGATCTGTTGCGTCAGGGTGTAGTGTAACGGCGGCTGGTGCCGCCTTCATA
>JAFTZZ010000268.1 GCA_017460905.1 Acidaminococcaceae bacterium
CGGGCAAAGTACGGCTTTGACGGTTCCACTTGCGGCGTACTGATCTCTATTGACGAACAGTCCGGAGATATCGCCATGGGCGTCAATAAATCGCTGGAAGCTAAGGAAGGCGCTGCGGCGGAGGATGAAACCGGCGCCGGCGATCAGGGCATGATGTTCGGTTACGCCTGTGATGAAACACCGGAGCTGATGCCGCTGCCGATTTCGCTGGCCCACAGGCTGGCCCGCAAGCTGACGGAAGTCCGCAAGAATAAAACGCTGACTTATCTGCGTCCCGACGGAAAGACCCAGGTCACTGTGGAATATGAAGATGGGAAACCGGTCCGTGTGGACACCATCGTCATCTCCACGCAGCACGATCCGGAAGCGACTCAGGAACAGATTCGCAGGGATATGATCGAAAAGGTGATCAAGGCTGTAGTACCGGCAGAGCTGCTGGACGAAAATACCAAATATTTTATCAATCCGACCGGCCGTTTTGTGATCGGCGGACCTCAGGGCGACAGCGGCTTGACCGGACGCAAGATCATTGTAGATACCTACGGCGGCATGGCCCGTCACGGTGGCGGCGCCTTCAGCGGCAAGGATCCTTCCAAGGTTGACCGTTCCGCCGCCTATGCAGCCCGCTATGTGGCCAAGAATATCGTGGCGGCAGGCCTGGCAAAACGCTGCGAGATCCAGCTTGCGTATGCCATCGGCGTAGCGCAGCCGGTTTCAATTCTGGTTGATACCTTTGGCACCGGCGCCATTGCGGATGACAAGATTGCGGAACTGGTACGCAAAAACTTCTCTTTAAGCCCGACGGGGATTATCCGCAGCCTGGACCTGCGCCGTCCGATTTATAAGCAGACTGCCGCGTACGGTCACATGGGCCGCACCGATATTGATGTGCCCTGGGAACATACGGATAAGGCGGCAGCCTTAAAAGAGCAGGCAGGGTTGCTGTAATAACAATAAAATACACTAAAGTATAATTAAGTATATATTAGTTTACATAAAATCCATTTACGTTGTAATATTTTTGTGATATGATGTATTCCAGATAGTGAATGTTTTTTGTTTGGCATAAAATGTTCAGGAAATCAGGTAGCAGAATAGACTGGTCAAAGCAGTCTGTCTTAGCGGGTTTTGTGATTCGAAACAGTAAGGTTGGGTTTGTTTAGGTGGAAAGGACTGAGTAAAATAGGCTTAACATCAAGACAGAAACAGATTGCCGAGATTGTGAGAGTGGAAGGACCTATCACCGGGCAGCATATTGCAGACAAATTGAGAGTAACCCGGGCCGCGCTTCGCTCAGACCTTGCAATTTTGGTCATGAGCGGGATTATTGACGCGCGTCCGAAGGTCGGGTATTTCTTTACCGGAAGAAGTACGCTGGGTCTGCTTACGGAAGAGGTTTCGGATATCCTTGTTTCCGATATCCAGTCCTTGCCGGTGGTTGTAAAAAATACACAAAGCGCCTATGAGGCAATTATCAGCATGTTCGTAGAGGATGTCGGCTCGGTTTACGTGGTTGATGAGAAAAACCTGCTGGTAGGCGTGGTTTCCCGCAAGGACCTGCTGAAGCTGGCTACCAATAATAACGGTGACATGAAAACGATTCCTGTGGTCATGGCCATGACTCCGTTGTCCAAGATGATCATGGCTTTTCCGGACACAACAGTGGCTGCCGCTGCGCGCAAGGTGATCGACAACCAGATCGACAGCCTGCCCGTTGTTAAATGCCTGGATGACCAGAATAAGGATTTTGAAGTAATCGGGCGTATCACGAAAACCAATTTTACAAGGCTTTTTGTAGATATAGCCGAAGGAAGGGAAGTGGCTTATCATAAGTAACAATTCTCCAATCATTTATGCTTTGTCAGATTCTATCGGCGGCACTGCAGAGTCTGTCATTAAAGCGACGGTCAGCCAGTTTGCGGAAACCAGTTTTGAAGTGGTGCGTGTTCCGTATATCAATAACAAGGAGCAGATTGACAGCGCGCTGGAGGATGCGGCCAGGCATCATGCAGTGGTCTGCTATACGATCGTCAGCCCCCGCCTGCGGGAGCATCTGGCTGACAGGGCTGTGGAACTGCAGATTCAGGTAGTGGATGTCCTGGGTCCCATGCTTCGTGCCATCCAGAAGAATTCCGGACTGCTGCCGAAAAATCAGGCCGGCCTGATCCATGCTCTGGACCATGAATATTTCAAACGGGTTGAGGCGGTGGAATTTGCTGTTAAATATGATGACGGCAAAAACCCGATGGGCCTTTTGAAGGCGGATATCGTTATCATCGGTGTATCCCGGACTTCCAAAACGCCGTTATCCATGTATCTGGCCCACAAACAGCTGAAGGTTGCCAATGTGCCGCTGGTACCGGAAATTGTACCGCCGGCAGAACTGTTCAAGGTTCCGCATCATAAGATCATCGGTCTGCTGATCGATCCTTATAAGCTTACGGACATCCGTGCAACACGTCTGAAAACCATGGGTCTTTCAGAAACAGCTACCTATGCGGACGTGGACCGTATCAACGAGGAACTGGAGTATGCCAAGGGCATCATGCGCCGTGTTCACTGCATGGTCATCAATGTATCGAACCGCGCTATTGAAGAAACGGCAGGCATTATTCTGGATTACTATTACAAAAACAATGCGGCGCGCAGATAACAGTATTGCCAGCAAACAGTAAAACCTGACAAGGATGAAGGAATTTACAATTTATGTGAATTCGTTTCATCCTTGTTTTCTGATTATGAAAACGGAGAGTGAATGAATGAACATTCGTGAATATACGGAAGAAATGGAGCGGAAGAATCTGATGCCCTGGGCCTGCAAAAGCGTAGAAGCACGCCGCCTTACAGAGGAGCCACAGGATAATCTGCGTACGGCGTTTCAGCGGGACAGGGACCGTATCATCCACAGTGCGGCGTTTCGGGCGCTGAAACACAAGACGCAGGTCTATCTGTCTCCGGGAGACCATTATCGTACCCGTCTGACCCACAGCATGGAAGTCTCGCAGATTTCCCGGACAATTGGCAGGGCACTGCGTTTAAACGAGGACATGATCGAGGCTGCGGCCCTTGGTCATGATCTGGGCCATACGCCCTTCGGTCATGCCGGGGAACGGGCTATCAATAAGTATACGGGCCATTTTACCCACAACGAGCAGGGAATCCGGGTCGTGACCTGGTACGGGCGGCAGGGCCGCGGGCTAAACCTGACAGAGGAAGTGAAGGATGCCATCCTGTGCCACACCGGAAGCAAGCTGCCGGATACATTAGAGGGGGCTATCGTGCGGCGCTGTGACCGTATCTGCTATCTGTGCTCTGATCTTGACGATGGGATCCGGGTCGGATTGGTTGGGCCGGATAAGCTGCCGGGCATGGTTGCCATGCGCCTGGGAACAGAGCCTTCCCAGATTCTGGATATCCTGGTCAATAATATTGTGGAGTGTTCTTCGGGAAAGAACCGGATCATTCTGGATCCGTATTACGATGAAGCAGTGGAAGAGTTCCGTGATTTCATGTTCGCTTATGTGTATGAATGCCCGACGCTGGAAATAGAGCATAAAAAAGCAGAGCACGTCATCCTGAGTCTGCTCAGTTTGTTTGAAAAGCAGCCGGAGCTGCTGCCGGAAGCGGTGCAGTTGAACTTTGCGCGCTTTGGCAAGCTGGTATCCATTGTGGATTATGTGGCGGGGCTCACTGATTTGAGCGCGGTGAAGCTGTTCAACCGGCATTTTGTGCCGGTAGTGAACGATTGATACAAAAGTATTGCAAAACTGCTGATTTGTTCTTTAAGAAAATTTGGCTTCATTTAATCTTAAAACAAAAAAGAGGATTTTTTCTTTTAACAGAGAATATAATATTAGGAATGTATAAAAACACTGTGGCAAATTGCCTGCTTTGCTTCCCGAATATTTCCGGAAGGTGCATGACAACTGGTAAGCAGTGTTTTTTCAGATATACAGCAAGGATCAGAAGATGGATCAGAAATACGAAGACTTTAAAAGACAGGTGAAGGATAATTCCGATATCGTTGAAATAATCGGCAGTTATATTTCTTTGCAGAAAAAGGGCCGCTACTATTGGGCTTGCTGCCCGTTTCACGGAGAAAAGACGCCTTCTTTTTCTGTCGATAAAGAACGGCAGTTTTTTTACTGTTACGGCTGCCATACGGGCGGTGATGTTTTCAGTTTTGTGCAGAAAATTGATAAC
Organism: Acidaminococcaceae bacterium; assembly: GCA_017460905.1. Classification (GTDB taxonomy): domain Bacteria; phylum Bacillota; class Negativicutes; order Acidaminococcales; family Acidaminococcaceae; genus Succiniclasticum. The sequence goes on from JAFTZZ010000268.1 coordinate 4,204, forward strand.
TGCACTTTTCCCGAAGCAGTAAAAACACTGGCGGGACGAGCTAACATTCCCATTCCTGAAACGCACCGGACCCCGGCGGATATCCGCCGGGAACAGAAGCGTCAGGATATGTACAAGGTCAATGATCTGGCCTGCCGTTACTTTTCCGCCTGCCTGCTTAAAACCAGAAATGGCGAAAAGGCACTGGCCTATTTTCATAACCGGGGGATCACGGATGAAATCATTCAGCGCTTTTCCCTGGGCTATGCGCTGCCGGGCGCGACTTCCCTGCAGTTTAATCTGCAGAAGAAAGGCTCCACGGTGGAGCAGCTTGTGGCGGCAGGGCTGGTGCGGGATAAGAACGGGTACAAACGGGATATGTTCGTCAACCGGGTCATGATTCCCATCAAAGATCCACGGGGCAGGGTGATTGCCTTTGGCGGACGTGTCATGGATGACAGCCTGCCCAAGTATTTGAATACAGGCGAGACAGACATCTTTCTTAAACGGGAGACGCTGTTTGGTCTGGACGTGGCGATCAAAGCCATTCGTGCAGCCAAAGAAGCGGTTGTGGTGGAAGGCTATATGGACGCCATCAGCCTGCATGCAGCGGGTATCAACCGCGCGGTGGCCTCTTTGGGAACGGCGTTCAGCGAGCAGCACGCAAAGCTGCTGCACCGGATCACGGATACCATCGTGTTTGCTTATGACAGTGATGACGCCGGCCGACGCAACGCAGTACGGGCGGTGGGCATCGCCAAACGGGAAGGCCTGACGGTTAAGGTACTGAATGTTCCGGAAGGCAAGGATCCGGACGAATATGTGCGGCATTTTGGCAGGGATGCCTTTGAATCCCTGATAAAAAATGCCTGGGATGGTACAGAATTCCAGATTCGTTATACGATTTCAAAAAATAATGTTTCAGAATTAGCAGGAAAAGTGCAATGCGTGTCGAATATTATTCCGTACCTGCAAGAGTGCAAAACGGAAATTGAGGCGGCAGGCTATATAAAATTCCTGGCGCAGCAGCTGGTCATTGACGAAGGGCTGATTATGGGCGAGTACCGGAAGCGGTCTGCTGCAAGGCCGTTGCCAAAGAATGCCGCGCCTGTTCCGGCGGACTGGGTCGTAAAACAGCCGCCAAATGCGCTGATTCTTGCGGAATGCAAACTGTTATTGCTGTTCTTCCGGTTTCCCGGCATGATTGCTTCCTATAAAGATATCCTGCAGGAGATTGGTTTTGTGTCACCGGTAAGGCAAAGCATCTATAAAATATTATGCGACATGGAAAATGAAGATTTTTCAGTCATACAGGAGCGCTTGTTCGCCGACGGTGATGCGGAAATCAGTTCTGAGACCGCAAGGATCTTAGCCGGAGAAGAGAATGCTTTTACTGAAGAAGACAAGATGCGTATCGCGGAAGACTGTATCCGCCTGATGCACCAGGGCTTTCTGCAGCGGGAGTATGAAGATCACCGGCGTCTTGCGGATACGTATGCAAGCATGAATGATGCCAGGTATGTGGAAGAATTAAAAATATGTAATGAGTTAAGAGGGAAGATTACAAATCTTTATGGCAGCTGACAAGAAAAAAACCAAGAAAAAACTGAATATGGAAATGGCAGAAGAAAAGGCTGTGGCAGCAGAAAAAAAACTGACAGAAAAGAAAGACGGCAAAAAGAAGAAGGCGGCGGAAAAACCCGCACCGGACAAGAAAGTTCAGAATATGCCGGAAGAAACTGTAAAGGCTTCTGCCAAAAAAACAGCCAGGTCTGAGACAAAGGCCGCAGAAGTCAAGAAGGCCGTTGCGAAGAAGGCAGAAGCAAAACCTGAGGAAACGAAAAAAACTGCAGCAAAGGCTGAAGTCAGACCGGCGGAAGAGAAGAAACCTGTTGCCAAAAAAGCGGAGGCTAAACCTGCTGTGAAAACCGAGACCAAAACTGCTGAAGTAAAGAAGTCTGCCGCAAAGAAGGCAGAAACTAAAACAGCAGAAACAAAAAAAACTGCAGTAAAGGCCAAAGCCAAACCGGCGGAAGAAAAGAAGCCTGTTACGAAGAAAGAAGAGGCTAAACCTGCTGTAAAAACTGAAACCAAAACTGCTGAAGTAAAGAAGTCTGCTGCAAAGAAGGCTGAAACTAAGGCAGCAGAAGCTAAAAAAACTGCAGTAAAGGCCGAAGCCAAACCGGCGGAAGAAAAGAAGCCTGTTACGAAGAAAGCGGAGGCTAAACCTGCTGTAAGAACTGAAACCAAAACTGCTGAAGTAAAGAAGTCTGCGGCAAAGAAGGCTGAAACTAAGGCAGCAGAAGCGAAAAAACCTGCAGTAAAGGCCGAAGTCAAACCGGCGGAAGAAAAGAAGCCTGTTGCGAAGAAAGCGGAGGCTAAACCTGCTGAAGTAAAAGAAACTGCTGCTAAAACCGGGAAGAAACCTGACGAATCCAAAAAAACGTCTGCCAAAAAAGCACCTGTTGCTGAACCGGAAAATACAGTTGAAGGGACAGGTATGCCTGAAAAGACCGCTTCCAAATCTTCCAAATCAGCGAAAAAGAAAGAAGAAAATGTAAAGCCGGGTGTAGAATCCGTTGAAGCGGTGCAGTCGAAATTTGATATCAGTGAAGAGATGCTGGCTGCAATGCCGGCAGGTTTTCCTGTAGAAAAGCTGCTGGAGCTGGAAAAACGCGCAAAAAGTAACGGAAATATCCTTTTGGACAGTGAAGTTAATGATATATTGCCTGTTTCTCTAAACAATCCGGAAGCCATTGATTTTATGATGGAATACCTGCAGGGCAAAGGTATTACTATCACTTATTTGCAGGATGAAGAGGATGAAGATATATTGCCTCCAGCCGAGGATGAAGAGGCGGAAAAAGAGTCAGAAGAAATAACAGAAGCGGAACTTGCTTCGTCTATGAATGTGCCTGACGGTATAAGCATTGACGACCCGGTCCGTATGTACCTTAAAGAAATCGGCAGGGTTCCTTTGCTTCAGAGTGAAGACGAAGTGGAACTGGCCAAGCGTATGGATAAAGGCAAAAAGGCAGCCCGGCTTGAGGAAAGTGGAAAAAATCCCGGTCAGGGAGAATTGTTGGCACTTGCTAAAGATAAAAAGAAGGTAGAGAGAGATTTAAAACGTTACTTTAAAGAGTTGGATAATCTACTGGCTTTAGAGCGCTCAATTACTGATTTGCGGTCTATTCCGGTTGCGTTCCGTAAATTCGACGAAAAGCGTAAGCGCGGGGAAAAATATACTGCCGAAGACTTTGCTGTCGATACTGCACAGTTTACAAAAAGTGAGCGGACCCGCTTTATCAGCCTGTTGGAAGAAGAAAAAATGATTTGTACTGACTGGGAAAAGGCTTGCAAGGAACGGGAAGATGAAAATGAGCCGGAACCTAATCATCTGCGTACCATTAAGGAGCGGATCCGGCAGTTAGAGGCATGGCTAGATGAAATTGACGATTCAGCAAGAAAAAATAACAAGCTGGATAAGGAGCATCTCGCAAATGCCAGGAATGCTTTCGAAAGGCTGTTGAAAGACATCGGAAATCAAGGAAATGATGCCAAGAAATGCTTATCGGAGGCGAACCTGCGTCTGGTAGTCAGTATTGCGAAACGTTATGTGGGCCGGGGAATGCTTTTCCTGGACCTGATTCAGGAAGGCAATCTGGGTCTGATCAAAGCGGTTGAGAAGTTTGATTACAACAAGGGATTTAAATTCAGTACGTATGCAACCTGGTGGATCCGTCAGGCCATCACCCGCGCCATTGCCGACCAGGCACGAACAATCCGGATTCCGGTTCACATGGTGGAGACCATCAACAAGTTGATCCGTGTATCCAGGCAGCTGTTGCAGGAATTGGGTCGGGAACCGACTCCCCGGGAAATTGCCGAGCTGATGGAAACCACGGAAGACCGCGTAAGGGAGATAATGAAGATTGCGCAGGAGCCTGTTTCGCTGGAAACACCGATTGGTGAAGAGGAAGATTCCCATTTGGGCGATTTTATTGAGGATCATGACGCGCCGGCGCCTGCTGATGCTGCATCTTTCGCACTGTTGCGTGAAAAGCTGAATGAAGTGCTGAATACGCTGAGCAGCAGGGAACGGGAAGTGCTGGAGCTGCGCTTTGGTTTGAAAGACGGGCGTCAGCGTACGCTGGAAGAAGTCGGACAGCACTTTGGCGTGACCCGTGAACGTATCCGTCAGATCGAAGCTAAGGCGTTGCGCCGGCTGCGCAGCAAACGCTGCACGCAGCTGAGGGATTTTGTGGCTGACTGACAATAATAAAAACAATAAATCCGCTTCAGATAATATCTGAAGCGGATTTAGTTTTACACTGACGGTAAATAAAAATGGTGGGCCTAGTAGGATTCGAACCTACGACCAAGCGGTTATGAGCCGCCGGCTCTGGACCAGCTGAGCTATAGGCCCGATTATGATTGAACAATAATTATTTTACCCGAACTTAACTGTGGTGTCAAGGATATTATTTGTGCTCAAAAGATACAAATGCCTTGAAAGAAAGTGTTATGGAATCCTTGGGAGCGATCTTATAACTCTACAATTTAAGCCTCTTTACATAACTTTTGATATTTGGAAGTACATTTTTTGCTTTTTAATGTTTTTTCGCAATAAATTTGAAAAAAAACTGAAAATAGACTTGCAAACGCTGATAAACACTGGTATTATTAACGTAGGTGCTAAATCAGAACGCATCTTAATAAATTGATAAAGGAGATTTTTACAATGAACAAAAAAGAACTTATTGTAGCCGCTGCTGCAGCATCCGGATTATCTCAGAAAGATGTAGAAAAAGCATTGAAAGCTTTGGTTGAAACCACTATTGGTGAAGTTGCCCAAAAAGGCAAAGTACAGCTGATTGGCTTCGGTACGTTTGAAGCCCGTGAACGCGCTGCCCGTACCGGCAAAAACCCGCAGACCGGCGCTGCAATCAAAATTGCTGCCGCTACCGTTCCTGCTTTCAAAGCTGGCAAAGCTTTCAAAGAAGCTGTTAATGTAAAACCGGCAAAAAAAGCTAAAAAAGCTAAAAAATAAGTTCTGTTTTCTTAACGGTCTGCCTGTTTTACAGGCAGACCGTTTTTACACTGGGAACATATATATTGCCGGTAAAACACGGGTCATATATAATATAACTTCGTATGGGGCGTGTTTTTCCGGTTGATAACGGGTGAAGAAGGGCTATGATTCCTGTCAGTGAACGATTAGAGAAAGTTTTGTCAATGGTTCCTCCCTGCCATACGGCGGCAGATATCGGTACCGATCACGGATATGTTCCGGCATTTCTGGCGATGTCCGGGCGATGTGAGCATGTGATTGCGTCGGATATTGCGGAAGGCCCCTGTACAGCTGCGAGGGAAACACAAATCAGGTACGGATTGCAGGGAGTCATGGATGTACGGATGGCAGCCGGACTGCAGGGACTGGCTGCCGGAGAAGCGCAGGCCGTAGTAATTGCAGGTATGGGCGGCGCAACGATCCTGGGCATATTGGCGGAGCGGCCTGATATAACACAAACTGTTGATATATTTGTTTTACAGCCTATGAATGCTGCAAGGTTGTTGCGGCAGTGGCTGACAGAACACTGCTTTATGATTGCCGATGAAGTACTTTGTAAGGAAAACGGACATATGTATGTTGTTATGAAAGCAGTTCACGCAGAACACAGACATTCGTTATCAGAGATTGAATTGGAAATAGGTCCGTGCCTGCTGCAAAAAAAGCCTGTTTTATTGCAGGAATATATTGTGGATAGAATAAATCGGTACAGGTACTTGTTAACACAGATGGATGCCAGTGAAACGGCGAGGCGGAGCGAAAAATATAAAAGAGTGCAAAACCTGCTGGAACTGTTGGAAGCAATGCATCCTGCATAATTATATTAAATAAATTGGCACAGGGAATAAAGGGCTGCGTAAATTTCAATGTAGACAATACTTGATTAAAGCAGATATGAAAGGGTAACTATGCATATTACGGTAAAGGATATCAGCCGGATTTTTGGCGAGATGGCGCCGACGCGCCTGGCAGAAGAATGGGATAACGTCGGTCTGCTGGCAGGCAGATCCGAAAAGGAAGTCAAAGTCATTTTGTGTGCGCTGGATTTTTCAGCAGAAGTGCTGGAGCAGGCAAAAAAATGTCATGCGGATATTATCATTACACATCACCCGGCAATCTTTCACGGTATTAAACAGCTGACGGACAGCGACTGGCGCACAGCCCTGTTAATGGAAGCGGTCCGCAACGATATTGCGGTTTACAGTGCACATACCAATCTGGACAGTGCAGCCGGCGGCGTCAATGATGTACTGGCCGGCCTGCTGGAGTTGCAGAACATTGAGGGACTTGCAGGAGAAGAGTCACTGGAAGGAATCGGGCGGATTGGCAACCTGAATGAAACAGTTGAGCTGAAAGCCTTTGTTGAAAAGGTAAAACGTGTCCTGATGCTGGAATATGTGACAGTCGTTTCCGCTAACCGTCCTGTATATAAGGTGGCAGTCTGTGGCGGCAGCGGCATGGATTTTCTGGACCGGGCGGCACAGGCAGGAGCGGATACATATGTAACCGGTGATGTGAAATATCACGAAGCACAGGAAGCTTTTGGCAAACACATCAACCTGATTGATGCGTCCCATCAGGGAACGGAACTGCCTGTAGTAAATGAGATGGCGGACCGTCTTGCATTGCGCCTGAGCCGCGACGGATATGCGGTCAAGGTTCTGGTAGCGAAAGAAAGTCTGCTCCTGAGAACCATTTAATCAATTAAGCTAAAGAGGGTACTAATATGATAGAGAACATTAAAGCAGGCGAGCGCATGTGCCAGGCGGTACTGCTGCGCCTGCAGAAAGTTGGCAATTCGTCCAACGGCGGCGTGTTTGCCAGAGGTACGGTGGAAGATAACAGCGGCAAGATCCAGTTTATTGCTTTTGAACGGGACATCGTAAACCGGCTGCGTGATCTGGAAGCGCCTAAAGCCTTTGTAATTTCGGGGCCGGTGGATATAGTCAAATATTCTTCCACACTGGCGCTGCAGGTAGTGATCCAGAAGCTGGACAACGTGATGCCTGAAGATGATATATCTAATTTGGTTCCTACCGGGGACTTTGATGCCGAGGTTTATAAAAACAAACTGGAAGCGCTGATCAACAGCGTAAAGACGCCGACGCTCCGCACCTTGCTGAAGAAGGTATTCTGCGGCCGTTTTTTAGAGGAGTTTTGCAAAAATCCGGCCGGTATGAAGCTGCATCATGCTTATCTGGGCGGACTGCTGCAGCATTCTGTGGACGTTACGGAACTTGCAGTGGCGATGGCAGACACCATCGGCAAAGTGGATAAGGATCTGATTACTGCAGGCGCGCTGCTCCACGATATCGGAAAAGTAAAGGAAATATCTGCGGGCATGGGCTTTCCGTACACAACGGAAGGCAGGCTCTTAGGTCATATCACCATGTCTGTACTGATGGTACGTGAAGCGGCTCTTGAATTGAAACTTCCGACAACTTCGCTGCAGCAGCTGGAGCATGTCATACTGTCCCACCACGGCGATCAGGAAAAAGGCTCGCCCATGGCCTGTGCTACCAAAGAAGCATTTATTGTGCATTATGCTGATGAGGTAAATGCCATCATGAACCAGTTTGACGTAAAGGACAACAAGACGCCCTGGGAATTTAATAACATGATGAAACGTTACCTCATGATTAAATAATATTTGCAAGTTCATAAGAATTTCACTTGCATTTTCCGGCATATGTGGTAATATACACGTGTGAGTGTGAAAGGCAATCGCGGCGCCTGTGTTTCGCAAGAAATGCCGGCGGTGAGGAAAGTCCGAGCTCCATAGGGCGGAATGCCGGATAACGTCCGGCGAGGGAAACCTTAGGGATAGTGCCACAGAAAAGTGTACCGCCAGATTTATCTGGTAAGGGTGGAACGGTGCGGTAAGAGCGCACCAGCAAGTAAGTAATTACTTGGCTTGGTAAACCCCATTCGGAGTAAGACCAAATAGGGAAGGGATGAAGCGGCCCGCTGAACCTTCCGGGTTGTGTCGCTGTATCTTGCGAGTAATCGCAGGAATAGATAAATGATTGCCACCGCATGTCGGAACAGAACTCGGCTTATTGAACACTCACCTCGCAAACAAAAGGGAAGCTGTGTAAAAACGGCTTCCCTTATTTTTTATTTCAGATTTGCAAAAGTTCACAATTTAAATTGCGTGTAATTTTTCGTAAAATTAGAAAATTTAGTCTCGAAATGATTTAAACACGCACGGTTGACAGCTGCGCAAAATGACATCAAACAGGCGTCACTACGACAAATTATGAGCTGGTGGTGGGAAAAGTTCACAATATCCTGCGAAATTTGTGGTATAATAACTAACATAGTGATGATTAGTTTGGAGATTTGTATTAATTTGCTGTAATAGTAGGTCTCGCTTTTACATTGGTTTTTATGAATCTCAGAAATTGCCAATAACGATTTGTCTGAGAGGGTGTTTAGTATGTCTTTGAAAAAACTGACCACAGTAGTTGTGGCAGCTGCGTTATCCTGTTTCTCGTTTTCCACTGCTTTTGCGGATTTTGCCCGTGGCGATCGCGGAGAAGAAATTGTGGAAATCCAGAAACAGTTAGCCGTACTTAATTATGAGGTGGGTACGGTGGACGGTGTGTTCGGTCCGGCAACCGAACAGGCTGTAAAAGCTTTTCAGACAGCTAAAGGTCTGAAAGCGGACGGTGTAGTTGATGACGGCACATACCGTAACCTGATGAATAAGGCTATGCCTCCCGACCGTTTCGGTAACCATGCAATTACCCGGTCGATCATGCGGACTGCGTACAGCATGCTGGGCGTGCCGTATATGTTTGGCGGCATGTCTCCCGGCGGATTTGACTGTTCCGGCTTTGTCTGCTATGTGTTCCGGCAGGCGGGTATTTCTCTTCCGCGTATGGCGGATTTACAGTATGATGCTGTGACCCGTATCAATCGCTCTAATCTGCGGACAGGGGACCTTGTATTTTTCCAGACCTATGCCCCCGGTGCTTCCCATGTAGGTATTTATGTAGGGGACGGGAAATTTATTCATGCTTCTTCCAGCAAGGGCATTTCTGTTGCGGAAGTGTTCACGGGATACTGGGGGGAACGCTATTTGGGTGCTGGCAGGGTATATAACTGAACAGCTTAAGCTTTTTTCGTTTGCGACGTATTTTGAGGCAGGCAAATCAGTGATGGTTTGCCTGTTTTTATGTGTCACTTTTTCGTCATTTTTGTAAATCTTTTGTGAGATGCGTATTTTGCTACTGTTCTTTAAACTCTTTTATATTGTATAATAAGCAGGAAAGAATTGTATTAGAATTGTATTATAGTTATGAAAGAAAGAGTTATAAAAGAAAGAAGGAGACGACTATGTATAAAATTTTGATTGCAGATGATGAGGTAAGCATTCGCGAAATTCTGCGGGTGTATTTTGCAAAAGAGGACTTTCAGGTAATTGAGGCGGAAGACGGGCAGCAGGCATTGTCGAAAGTGGAAAAGGAAAGCCCTGATATCGTTATTCTGGATATTATGATGCCGGTACTTGACGGTATTACTGCCTGCGAGCAGATCCGCCGCCGCTTTGACATTCCTATAATTATGCTGACAGCTAAAGATGAAGATGATGACCGGATTTTGGGTCTGGAAAAAGGCGCCGACGATTACATCACCAAGCCCTTTAACCCGCGTGAGGTAGTGGCCCGCGTTAAAGCTGTGCTGCGGCGTTCCGGAGGCTTCCAGAAGCTGAGTGATAAGTGGAAGATCAATTATCCCGGGCTTTCCATTGACCGGGAGCGCATGGAGGTCATTGCCGGGGATAAAACGGTAACCTTTACGACGAAAGAGTTTGAATTGTTATATTATCTGGCATCCTCTCCGGGCAAGGTATATTCCCGCAATCAGCTGCTGGAGTCGATATGGGGTTACACCTATTTTGGCGATACCCGTACGGTAGATACACACATTAAACGTATCCGTCAGAAGCTGGCAATTCCAAGAGATTCTGTCTGGGATATTGAAACGGTCTGGGGCGTGGGCTATAAGTTTGAACTGAAGAATAAGTAACGTTTCAGGGGTGCAGTGTGAATAAGTCTCTGAGTACCCGGCTGATGTACAGCTTCATGGCCATCATCGTGATCGTCGTGGTCGGTATCACAGCCGGTACTTCCTATTTAATTGCGGATTATTTTTTTAAAATCAAAGAGGATGAACTGGCCCAGAAGGGGCATGAGATGGCGGACACGGTTGAGTATTTCGTTACGAAGGATAACAACCGGTATACGCTGATGCGTTACCTGATTGCAGTGGACCGTCTGGTTGGCGCGCGCATATGGCTGTTCGACGATGACTACAATCTGCTGGCTGCCTCTAACATTGCTGCGGATGTGGACGCGGCAGGCAAGACACCTGCTGCTTCAGGGCGGGTCGGTACCGGCAAACCGGACGTTTCCATTCCGGCAGACCGGATTCCTGTTTATGAATATACGACCCGTCTGGCGGAAGAAATCAAAAGCGGACAGGTTTCCCGCAATGTTAATAATATTTTAAAGGATATTTACCGGGGCGGCAGCGTGCGTTCCCAGATTTATCATCCGTATTTCAAACAACAGGTCATCCTGGTGGGCGTGCCTTACGGTGATAAGGAGCATCCCCGGGGCGCGATCCTGATGGCGGAGCCGCTTAGCGGATTTGGCGGGTTCCTGCGCAGCGTGTACATTTTTACCATCATTGTAGGTATCCTGGCACTGATTTTAAGCTTGTTTATGGTGCGCAGGCTTTCCCGACAGGTGGTAAAGCCGCTGGTGTCCATGAAGGATGCGACCATTGCCATTGCCAACGGCAATTATTCGCGCCGTGTGGAAGTGGAAGGCGAGGACGAAGTCGCCGAACTGGGCAACGCTATTAACCATTTAAGCACAGAGTTGAGCAACTATCTGGGCAAACTGGCGCGGATGGAAAAGATTCGCCGTGATTTTGTGGCTAACGTATCCCATGAGCTGCGTACCCCGATTACGATTATCCGCGGCTACAACGATATCGTCAGCGACAGCATGGAAGAGGAAGATCCCAACAAACGGTACTGTAACCTGATAGACAGCGAGACGACTCGCCTGGAACGGCTGGTGCGGGGCTTGCTGGATATCAGTCGCCTGCAGTCTGCAGACAAGCTTAAGGTTTCGGATATGGAACCGCTGCCGGTTTCAGATATTATCCGCAACGTAGTGGAGAAGCTGAAAGTGAAGGCTGAGCCGAAGCATATCACCCTGATGCTGCAGCTGGAGGAAGGCGTGCAGGTCATGGGAAACGGCGACCAGATTGTGCAGCTGATCCTTTTGCTGGGAGACAATGCAATCAAGTATTCGCCCGAAGGCAGTTATGTCCGTTATGAGACAAAGCTGTATAATAACGGTTCTTTTGAATTAAGCGTAGTGGATAACGGACCGGGCATTCCGGAGGAAGATATCCCGTTTATCTTTGAGCGCTTTTATAAGGTAGATAAATCTCACGCCCAGAGTTCTTCCAAGGGAACAGGACTGGGACTGGCGATTGCGAAGGAGATTGTCCGCATGCACGATGCGCATATCGAAGTGTTCTCCCAGCTGGGGGCAGGAACACGTTTTGTCGTAACATTTCCAGCCGTGTCGGTCGTGCGTCCGGGTGAAGAGTCATGATGATAGAGAAGCTGAACCCGGAATACCGGTTTTCTTCTATTTTGAACATTACGCCTGACTGGATGCGCAGTGAAGGTTACGAGGCGCTGTTACTGGATGTGGAAAACACACTGCTGCCCCGGAACAGTGCTGCGGTTCCGGCGGAGCATATTGCCTGGCTGCAGCAGATGCGGCAGCAGGGCATTGCCGTGGTGCTTTCCTCCAATAACGGAGGCGCGCGGGCACGGCAGATCAAGGAGCAGCTGCAGGCAAACGCGCTGGATGTTCCGCTGCTGACCTGGGCGGGCAAACCGGTTCCCCGGGCTTACACAAAAGCGTTTCGGTTATTGGAAGAACGGGACGAGCCGGTGACGGCAGAACGGTCTGTCCGAATCCTGGCAGTGGGCGACCAGCTGTTTACGGATGTACTGGGGGCACACCTGTCGGGGATACCTGCAGTCTGGTTGCGGCCTCTTTCCCAAAACGATTTTATTGGTACGAAAGTACTGCGGCTTTTGGAAAAACAGATATCACGGTATTTGGATAAAAAAGCGCTTTTACCTGATGAAAACGGAAAAAGCAAAGAAAGCAGGGATGGAACATGAAAATCGCTTTAGTGCAGATGGAAATCAAAGAAAAAAACTGTGCCGGGAACACGGCGCACGGGTTGCAGCTGCTGGAGGAAGCAGCACAGCAAAGCGATCTGGTCATATTGCCGGAAATTTGGACGACGGGGTATTCGCTTGGCCATCTCCGGGAGGAAGCGGTGACGCTGGACAGTCCGCTGATGCGGAGGATTTGCGACATTGCCGGGAAGTATCAGTGTTCTCTGCTGCCCGGTTCATTGCCGGTGTTTAAGGACGGAGCTGTGTACAATATGCTGCCTGCCATCAATAAAAAGGGCGAAATTGTCAATGCATACGGTAAAGCGCATTTGTTTGGCATGTTTGAAGAAGAGAAGTTTTTCGCACCGGGTGCTTCCTTTGATGTGTTTGATCTGGACGGTGTATGCTGCGGATCGACGATTTGCTATGATCTGCGATTTCCGGAATTTTACCGGTATCTGGCGCTGCAGGGCGCGCAGCTGATCGTCTGCCCGGCTGAGTGGCCCTCCCGCCGCGGTGACGGCTTTGACCTGCTGTCCCGGGCCCGCGCGTTTGAAAATCATGTGTTTGTGGCGGCGGTAAACTGTGTGGGAACTTTTAAAGGCAATCCTTTTTACGGGCATTCCCGCATCATCGACCCCCTGAATGGGATCATTGCGGAAGGCGGTGAAACCGAAGAGGTCATTTATGCGGAGATTGACCTGACGCGGGTTGAAAAAGTGCGGAAGAATCTGAATGCGCTTCAGGATACGCGTTTCATTATACGGAAGCCGGAACAATAATGAGATAAAAACCGGTTTCACAACAAATCTGAAAAGCAATATGTGGGTAGAAAGAAAGTGCTATATTCTATGAGCTATAAACGGGTTTCGGTTTCCGTTCTCCTTGTCACGGCGCTGCTGTCTCTGGCTTCAATGGCAATGGCGGCTAAAAACGTTCCCAAGGATATCAATTACCTGTTAGGCATGTATTACGGCAATGCCTCTGTGTTTTTAGTAAGGGAACATAAAGGCAGCCTGGAAATTGTCTATCCGTCTGACCAGACGGATAAGGATTTCAGCCATGCCAACATCTTCCCGTTACATAAGGTCCGTTTTGATTCCTATACGCTGAATGAGGAAGGCCCCTTGCTTTCCGCGGAAGCGCCGGTGCATTTTGAACGGGATGCGGATGGCAACGGGATTGTCTGCAAAATAGGCGGCAAGCGTTTTACCCGGAATTTCTATCCGGGCGAGGGGAATAAAGTGTTCAAGGTGGAAACTGAAGGGGATTATCAGACGTTAAAAACAGAAGCCATGCAGGCTCCTGTTCCGGCAAAGCTGCAGCAGGGGCAGGCTGCCCGGCTGGTCCGAATCAGGTCTATTATTTCGAATGTGAAGATTGATTTGCGCTATACAGGCAGCAATACGATTTTCGGTTTTCCGCTGCACGATGCTCCTGATGCCTTTGCCGACGCGGAGACAGCTGCTGCGCTGCAGAAGGTTTCTGAAAAAATGGCAGTACAGGGGTATGGCTTGCTGATATGGGAAGCGTATCGCCCCTGGTATGTATCCAAACTGGCTTCTGATTTGCTGCCCAAGGATAAAAAATCCATGCTGCCGTTACCGGAAAAAGGAGAAGACCGCAATACCGGCCGGACGGTGGATGTAAGCCTGTATAGTCTGAAGACAGGTGAACCTGTCGTTATGTGCAGCGACTTTGATGAAGTGTCGGTGCGGCAATACCCAAAATATGCAGGCGGTACGGAACAGCAGCGTAATCTGAGGGATATGCTGGCTGCTGTTATGAAAGAAGCAGGCTTTGAACAGGGAAACGAAGAATGGTGGCATTTCTCATACGGTAAAACTGACGGGTGCCAACATTTGAATATTTCGTATGAAAACATAAAATAGTACTGTAACTGTGTGAATGATATCTCCTGGAAAATACGTGCAGTTCCTACAGGCCGTAAGGAAGAACAGTGATAAATCTTCTTGACAAATGAAACCCACGTGTTAAAGTTATAACGTATGTTAAAAGGTTTCCTGACCGACGGTTATGTGAAAGTTTATAAGTTTAAAATTTGAATATTTAATATTGGAGGACTGAAAAATGACAGTTTATGACTGCGCTAACGAACTGGCAAGGGAAATGCGGGCGACCCGCGAATTTGCGGTTTTAAAAGAAGCGAAGGAACGATTGGCAGTTGAACCCGATACCAAAGCACTGGTC
>JAFTZZ010000269.1 GCA_017460905.1 Acidaminococcaceae bacterium
CGGCCCTGGCCAAGGATCTGACGGCAGACCGTTATAAAGAAATTTTTGCCGATATGGAGAAAACGCTGGGTAAACTGACCCAAAAAGACCTGCGGGTATTTCGTGTCTTTGAAGACGGGCATATCCTGAGTTATGCTGCAAAATATGAAAAAGCACCTGCCATGGAAATTGATGTCGTTTTTAAAAAAGATAAGGGTAAATTAATCATGGCTGATTTCCGTGTACTTGATCCTGCAGCACAGAATCAGGAGCCGGCAAATAGCGAAGCGGAAAAGAAATAATTGTTTGAACAGTGAGGGCTGGACAAAATGGGGTGAAGTCTCATTTTGTTTCAGCCCTTTATTTAAAGGAGGCATTAGCATCCAATGCATGTATCGAAGATCAGAATGCGGAATTTCCGCTGCTACACAGATTTTACCGTGCAGTTCAGTCCCCAGGTGACGGTTATCGTAGCCGAGAACGGCAAAGGCAAAACGGCGATCCTGGATGCGCTGGCCATTAATATGGCGCCTTATCTGGCAGCTTTTCCCGGTATCAAAGGGCGTAATTTTCAGTCTAATGATGTCCGTATGGTACTGGATGCGGCCGCGGCCCGGAATGAATTACAGATCCAGCGCATGAAGTATCTGCTGCCGGTTGTGCTGGAAACAGAAGTCGAAGCTGACGACGGCAGGACCTATTCCTGGAAACGGGAATTGAAATCCGTGAAGGGCAAAACCTCTTCTGTTTCTGCCAAATTTGTTTCAGATTATGGGAAAAAGATAGCGGAGGCTATCAATCAGCCGGATGACAGGGAAATTCTTCTTCCGGTTCTGGGGTATTACGGTACCAGCCGCATGTGGAACGACAGTGCGCTGCTGAAACGGAAAAATGTGGATTTGTCCCGTAGCAGCGGCTATGTGGAATGTCTGGAGCCCAGCGGTTCGTACAATACCTTTGCCCAGTGGTTCCGCTATGCTTCTGAAAGTGCGCTGGAATATGACCGTATTATCGCCGAGAAGCATCTGGATACGAAGAATCCGTACAGGGAAATACTGAAAGCCGTGAACAAGGCGATCATTACCTGCATCGAGAGCATGGGCTGGACGGATCTGAAGTATAGTTTTGCAGCGCAGAACCTGTTGATCTGCCATCCGGAAAAAGGGGAATTGCCTCTGGAAGCAATGAGCGACGGCGCCCGCAGTGTCATCAGTATGGCGGCGGATATCGCGTACCGTATGGCACGGCTGAATCCTGACCTGGGAGAAGAAGTTACCCTGAACACGCCGGGGATCATTTTGATCGATGAAGTGGATATGCATCTGCATCCTTCCTGGCAGCAGACTGTTGTCAACGATCTAGTAAAAGCATTTCCGAAAGTGCAGTTTATCGTCACAACCCACAGTCCCCAGGTGCTTACCAGCGTACCAGCCGACTGCATACGGATCCTGCACTGGGACAATGATTTGGTAGATATTGAAGAACCGCTGTTTTCCCTGGGAGCTGAAAGCAGTCAGCTGTTGCATGATATTCAGGGCGTGGAAAGCCGGCCGTCGGCGCTGCCGATTGTAAAGACGCTGCAGCGTTATCTGCAGCTGGTAAATGAAGATAAGTGGGACAGTGAAGAAGCACTGGCCCTGCGTAAACAGCTGGACCGGTGGTCAAAGGGCCGGGAACCGGCGCTGCTGCGGGCGGATATGGATATCCGGGTGCGCAGCTTCCGCAGAAAGAAGTAAAGGCGGCGTAATCTATGAAACGGGTACAGAAATGTCCTGAAGAGCCGGAGCTGCTGACTCGCTATAAAAAGCGTTATCCTCATGATATCTGGGAAAAGTTCCATCACCGCAGCCGGGGTGGGTACCGTCAGGTCAAGCGGCAGATTTTGCAGGACCAGCACGGACTGTGCGCTTATTGCGAAATTGATATTAAGCTGACGGACGAGGAAGACCTGGTGGACGATTTCCGGGTGGAGCACTTCCATCCGAAGACCGGTACGGAGAATGAGGAACGGAATTATCATTTAGAATGGAAAAACATGCTGGGGGTCTGCCACGGCGGCAGCCAGCCCCGGGTGGCAGAGGCGAATTACCGCTTTTCTAAAATGAAGGAGGACCGCAGCTGCGATGTACCTAAAGGCGGCAAGTCCATCAATACGGAAATTTTAAATCCGCTGCAGATTCCGGCCAAAGAGAGGATGTTTTCCTTTAATTCGTTTACCGGCGCCATGGCTGTGGATGAAAACACCTGTCCGGAAATGTTGCGCCGAAAGGCGGAAAATACGATTACCGAACTGAATCTGAATGCGCCCCGGCTAAAGCGGCTGCGCCTGAAGGTGATTGAAGTGCTGCAGGACCAGCTGACCGAGATGACAGGGGTGGGCATGTCACTGGAAGAATCGATGGATCAGCTGGCACGGATCCTTCTCATTCCGAATTCGGATAATAAGTATCTTGCGTTCTTTACCACGATCCGCTGGTTTTTGGGCGATGCGGCGGAAACGGTGCTGAAGGAACGGGAATATCTGATCTGAGGTGTTTTATTATTAAATTCCTGCATAAGCAGGAATTTTTATTTTTTGGTAGAATAAAATATAGTTAAAGAGAAAGTCACAGACTGAAAGGAATCGCTGTTACAGAATACTGGCCGGGGTGAGACTATGTTGAACACGAAAGCATTTAAAGCATATGATATCCGGGGACTGTATCCGGAAGAGGTAAATGAGGAACTGGCTTACCGGGTCGGCAAGGTGTTTTGCGCCCTGTTCGGTGCTGAGTCGGTAGTGGTCGGGCGTGATATCCGCCTGACGGGACCGAAGCTGGTGCGCGCGCTGTGCGACGGCCTGCAGGACGGCGGCGCCAATGTGATAGATATCGGCCAGTGCGGCACGGAGATGATATATTTTGCCACATCCTATCTGCATGCGGACGGCGGTATCATGGTCACGGCCAGTCATAATCCGGCGTCTTACAACGGACTAAAGCTGGTGCGGCGGGACGCCCGTCCTGTAAGCGGGGATACCGGGCTGCAGGAGATTGAGCAGATGGTCAAAGGGGATGCGTTTCCCCACCATCTCGTGGCGGGCAAAGCGCGGGGTCTGGTGGCACAGCAGGATGTTATGCAGCCCTATGTGGAGCATCTGCTGAAATATATTGACCGCAGCAAGCTGAAACCCATGAAGATTGTAGTGAACCCCGGCAACGGCGGGGCCGGAGCGGTGCTGGATGAGTTGGAAAAGCAACTGCCGTTCCAGCTGGTCAAGATTAATTACGAACCGGACGGCAGTTTCCCTAACGGTGTGCCTAACCCCATGCTGGAGGAATGCCGTAAGGTGACTGCGAACGCTGTGGTAAAGCACAGGGCAGATTTCGGTATTGCCTGGGACGGCGATTTTGACCGCTGCTTCTTCTGTGATGAAACGGGCCGGTTTGTGGAAGGCTATTATCTGGTGGGCCTGCTGGCCGAAAACTTCCTGCACAAATACCCGGGCTGCAAGATCATGTATGATCCCCGCCTGGTGTGGAACACGGAAGAGATTGTGAGGAGCCACGGCGGCACGGCAATCCGTAGCAAGAGCGGGCACGCTTTTATGAAGCAGTGCATGCGGGAAAATGACGTCATCTATGGCGGCGAGATGTCCAGCCACCATTATTTCCGCGATTTTACCTTCTGTGACAGCGGTATGATCACGGCGCTGATTGTGTCCGAAATGCTGTGCGCCTGCGGCAGGAAGCTGTCGGAGCTGGTGGGGCAGATGGAAGAGGCGTTCCCCTGCAGCGGGGAGATCAACCGCAAGGTGGCGGACAGCAAGACTGTTCTAGAGAAACTGAAACAGAAATATAAGGATGGAAATATAGATACACTGGACGGCATCAGCATTGCCTTTCCGGACTGGCGGTTCAACCTGCGGGCCTCTAATACGGAACCGGTGATCCGGCTGAATGTGGAAACGAGAGGAAATAAACAGTTATTAGCGGAAAAGACGCAGGAATTATTAGGAGAAATTGGCGGTGAACCGGCATGAGCGTAAGATTTAAAACCATTACCAGAGCAGTAATTCCGGCAGCGGGGTTAGGTACCCGTTTCCTGCCGGCTACGAAAGCGACCCCGAAAGAGATGCTTCCTATCGTAGACAAACCTACGATCCAGTACATTGTAGAGGAAGCGCTGGCCAGCGGCATTGAGGATATCCTGATCATCACCGGGCGCAGTAAGCGGGCCATTGAAGATCATTTTGACCGCAGCGTGGAGCTGGAACTGAATCTGGAAGAAAAAGGCAAGAACGAATTGCTGGATATGGTACGGGGAATCTCGGATATCCGTATTCATTATATCCGGCAGAAAGAACCGCGGGGATTGGGTCATGAGATTTTGTGCGCCAGGCAGTTTATCGGCAATGAGCCCTTTGCCGTGCTGTTAGGCGATGACGTGGTCTACAATGATGAAAAGCCGGCACTGCGCCAGCTGATTGATGTGTACGAACGGACCGGTGCTTCTGTATTAGGCGTACAGGAGGTACCTCATGCGAAGGTTTCTTCCTACGGTGTGGTAGCGCCCCGGGGTACCAGCGACCCCCGTACTTTCGCTGTGGCAGATATGGTGGAAAAGCCGCCGGTAGAGGAAGCGCCTTCCGATATGGCGGTGCTGGGGCGGTATATTATCACGCCGGAAATTTTTGAGATCCTGGAACGGACAGACCCGGGTGCGGGCGGAGAAATCCAGCTGACTGACGGATTACGGGCATTGCTGAAGATACAGCCTGTTTACGCCTATAATTTTGAGGGCCGCCGTTATGATGTGGGGGACAAGCAGGGCTTTCTGGAAGCTTCTGTGGAATACGCGCTGCGCCGTCCCGAGCTGCGGGAAGGCTTTTTACAATATTTAAATGAAATTGTTGCAAAAGAAAAGTAAGAGTTTTTCATTATTTTATAAGGGGATTTAGAAGTAATGAATATTTTAGTGACGGGCGGCGCCGGTTATATCGGTTCCCATACGGTGCGGGCGCTGGCAGCTTCCAAAGAGTTTACGCCGGTGGTGTATGACAATCTGTCTACAGGGCACGAAGAGTCTGTGCCGGACAATGTACAGCTGATTACCGGCGATATCCATGATGTATATTTTCTGAAGCATATCCTGGCTGAGCACGAGATTGACGGGGTCATTCATTTTGCGGCTTCTTCGCTGGTAGGGGAATCCATGACGGACCCGGCCAAATATTACTATAACAACGTAGAGGGTACGCTGCACCTGCTGATTGCCATGCATGAGGCGGGGGTAGACCATATCGTGTTTTCTTCGACGGCGGCGGTTTACGGGGAGCCGGAAAAGACGCCTATCGAGGAGGACTTTCCTACCGTCCCGACCAATGTGTATGGCCGCACCAAGCTGATGATCGAAAGCATGATGAAGGATTTTACCATGGCCTACGGCATGGACTATGTGGCGCTGCGTTATTTCAACGCAGCCGGCGCCGCGCTGGACGGTTCCATCGGGGAGGACCATAATCCGGAATCCCACCTGATCCCGTTGATTCTGAAGGCGGCCCAGGGCGTGCGGGACCATATCTCAATTTTCGGTACGGATTATCCCACGCCGGACGGGACCTGCCTGCGGGATTACATCCATGTGCTGGACCTGGCAGACGCCCATGTACTGGCCATGCAGTATCTGGTGAATGGCGGAGCAAGTACTGTCTTTAATTTAGGCAGCGAGGCCGGATTCAGTGTGCGGGAGATCATTGAAACCGCAAAACAGGTGACAGGCATTGATTTCAGGGTGGAAGAAGAAGCCCGTCGGGCCGGGGATCCGGCCGTGCTGATCGCTTCCAGTGCCAAATGTAAAAAGGTACTGGGCTGGTCGCCGCAACACAGTAATACGGAAGAGATTATCCGGACTGCCTGGAACTGGCATAAAGGACATCCCTACGGATACAGCGGATAAGTGCCTGGCAGGAAAATGTACGAACAGGGATACGCAGATATGCTGCAATGGCAGCAGACGGTGACGGAAATCAGAGATGCAATTAGTAGTTGAGAAACTTGAGAAGTCCTTTGGTGTCCAGGAAGTGTTCAGAGAAGTCAGCTTCATGGTGGACAAAGGCGAGAAGATAGGGCTGGTGGGCGTCAACGGCAGCGGCAAGTCGACGCTGGTAAAGTGCCTGCTGCAGCCGGAGTGTGCGGATCGGGGCACGGTGAGTTTTGCCCCGGGTATACAGGTCGGGTATGTGGAACAGGGCTTTGGCCGTATCGGCAGAGAATCCGTATGGGATTTTATGCTGCAGGCCAATCCGGAAATCCCGGCCCTGCGGCAAAAGCTGAAGGAACTGGAAGCAGCAGCTGCTTCCGGCAGCCAGGAGGTGCTGGACAGCTATGCCCGGGTGACCCAGCGCTATGAATATCTGGACGGATATAATTACGAAGCAAAACTGAAAATGGTCTTGTTCGGCCTGGCGTTTCCGGAGTCCATGTGGCAGATGCCTGCGGATACGCTGTCCGGCGGACAGAAGACCCGGCTCATGCTGGCGGCGGCGCTGGTTTCTTCGCCGGACTTTATGCTGCTGGATGAACCCACTAACCATCTGGACATTCGTATGATGGAATGGCTGGAAGGTTATCTGCGCGATTTTAAGGGCGGCGTGCTGGTGGTGAGCCATGACCGGGCCTTTCTGGATCATGTGGCGACACGGATCCTGGAGATGGAAGGCGGACGCCTGCGTTCCTTCCCTGGGAATTATACAAAGTATCTGGCGCAGAAGGAGATTCTGACGCGTACGGAAAAAGCTGCCTACGAAGCGCAGCGGAATTATATTACAGAACAGGAAGCCTATATCCGCCGGTTTAAGGCGGGAATCAAAAGCAAGATGGCCCGTGGGCGGCAGTCAAGGCTGGACCGTCTGGAACGGCTGGAGGCACCGGTGGAAAACGAGACCTTTTCCCTGCGGCTGCCGAAAGCGCCGGAATCGGCGGAACGGGTGCTGATTCTGGAACATCTGCAGGCCGGGTACGGTGACAACGTGCTGGTGCGGGACACTGACCTGATTCTGCGGCGGGGTGAAAAGGCGGGGCTGATCGGACCCAACGGCAGCGGCAAGACGACGCTGCTGCGCACGATTTTAGGAGAAATTCCTGCTTTAGGCGGGGAAGCCAAAATCGGCAACCGGGTCAAGATCGGTTACTTTTCTCAGAGCTATGAGCGCCTTGATCCGAAGCAGACGCTGCTGGATAACTTTCTGACAGAGTACGGGCTTACCGATGAACAGACCCGCTCCCTGCTGGGCGGTATGCTGTTCCACGGGGATGATGTGTTCAAGGAGATCGGTACCCTGTCCGGCGGCCAGAAGGCAAGGCTGGTCTTATTGAAGCTGGTCATGGACGGAGCCAATATGCTGATCCTGGACGAACCTACCAACCATCTGGATTTTCTGGCCAAAGAAACCGTAGAAGCGGCGCTGGAAGTGTTCGATGGAACCGTGCTGGTGGTCAGCCATGACCGTTACCTGATCAATGAAGTAACAGACCGGATCTGGGAGATCGAGGATCATCAGATCCGTGACTATAAAGGCAATTACG
>JAFTZZ010000270.1 GCA_017460905.1 Acidaminococcaceae bacterium
AGGTGCGCCTGTGCATGCGATCGCTGCAGTCCAGAACCGGGGCGAAATCCAGATTGAAGCCTAACTCCCGGATGTCGCTGCCGGTTTTGTTGGCGTGAAGGTACGCATCCTCCGGCTTGCCTTTGCCGATTTCCGCAGCAGGGGGCGCAGTGTAGGCAGCGTGCTGCATACGGGTGACGAGACCGCCTTCCTGGTCGACGGAAAGGAACGGAGGAATATGCCAGGCATTCGTTTCCAACGTTTGCAGGGAGGTATTCAGCGCTTTCACCTGCTCCCGGGTTTCCATGTTCCGGTCAAATAAGATCACGCCGCCTGCGTGCATTGCGGCAAGCGCGGATTTTGTGTTTTCCGTCAGCGTGGTTCCGGGGATGCCGACGAACATCATCTGTCCGACTTTTTCTTCGATTGTCATGCGTTTGGCAAGCGTGACAGACAGCTGCCGGATGCCTTTTTCGGTTGCCCAGGTTTCTTCGGCAGGCTGCGGCGGGACCTGGCTGGTTCCTTTTTCCGCGGCGCTGCAGCCGAAAATCAGAAATAAAAGGCAGATAAAACTGCAAATGGTAATCCGTTTTTTCATGGTACACATCCGTTTCTGTTTATTTCGCATGGCCGGGACCGCGAAACGCTGCTACAGCGGATAGGGGTGCATCAGCTATGCAAATGAGTTTCGAGTAAATTTACATACCATTATTATATCATATGCTCCTGCAAAATGCGGAGAAAACTGACCGGGGACGATTCAATGCGGAGGGAACCGAAAGAAGATATTTGGCGGTATTCTTTTATTGCGTGCGGGGTATAAAAATGCTATTATAAATATGTGAAGAAGTGAAGGTTTTTCAGGTTTTGTACGGAGGGCAGCAGCATGAAACTGTGGGTCTACTACCTTTTCTCGGTGCTCTGGGGCATACTGACGCTGGTGTTTTCGTTTGGCGGCGCCTTTGCGTTTACACAGTACATAGACCATATTTCGCTGAAAGACGGGGGCGTCGTGACCGGCGGCCACATGAGTATCATGGAGTTCGTGCTCCCGCTTTTGCTGGTCGGCCTGGCCTGTTTCGTACTGTACCTTGTTTTTTCCCTTTTCTGCATCTTCCGCAGACTGCGCAACGAAGACCACAGGCTTCTGCATTTTCTGTTGAGCCTGCTGCTATATCTGTTTACGACGGTAGCCACATTGCCTTTACTGGGTATGATTCTTGGCTTCCTGGACAGATAGGCACGGGAACGGGTCAATGTATTTCTTCACAATTCCTTAAATTGACTTTTTAATTGATATTTAATATAATTTATGTAACAAAAGTGACATTGAAAAACAGGTTGGCGTGTGCAGACGGTTTTTAATATATGTTGGCAACAGAAACGCGGGCTTGCGCAGATAGGAAAGGATGGACGGTCATGGGCGAGAAATTTAAGACCTTTATTTCCTGTACAAAAGAAGATAATATCAAATTGGTTTGCTTTGTTATCGTACTGCTGGCAATTATTGCTTTCTTTGGCTGGTAACCGGTTATTTAAATTGTTTCTTTTTTGTTAAATCTTTTAAATGACTCTCCTATGTTATATAAATTTGTGATATAATAAACCGATAGCAGTAATTTGTTCAAATTTATGGGCAAAGGTGTGATTTGATGAAACGGACAAAACCAAGTGTTTTTGTATATATATTGGCTTACATAGCGATCATGATGCGCTGGATGCGCCGGACGACGGTCGGCAAGGTTGTGACGGCGGGGGTTCTGATCCTGCTGGTCAGCGGAACCTACAATCATTTAAGCGCGGCGCCGTTCTTTGCGGATAACGCGCAGCCCAAGCTGACGGAAACCGAGAAGGTGGAAGAAAAAGGCAAGGCTGAAATTGCCAAAAAGGCAGAAGTGCAGAAGCAGAAGGTGGAAGAGGCCAAAGCGGCGGCGCAGCCTGCACAGAGCCATACCTACAGTCTGGTAGTTACGAAGAGCGCATACCGGATTTCGTTACTGGATAACGGAACCCCGATTAAAGAATACAATTGCGCGGTGGGACGCAATCCGGGACAGAAGACCAAGACCGGGGATGCAAGAACCCCGGAGGGCACTTTCAAAGTTGAATCGATCAATCCTTCTTCCGACTGGGTTTCGGATGAGGACGGAAAAGGCGCGTACGGTCCCTGGTTCATCACGCTGGATACCCGCGAATTAAGCAAGGGCGAATGGAACGGCATCGGCATTTCCGGAACGAACAAGCCGGAAGGGCTGGGGCGTGCTTCCTCTGCGGGCAGTGTGCGGGTGCGTAACAGCGATATCGAAGAGATTAAAAAGTTTGTGAAGGTTGGTACTGTCGTAACGATTCGAGAATGATAAGCAGGCAAAGAGTTATTCCCCAAACATCTTGCGGAATAACTCTTTCTTTATATTTTCATTCTTTTATTTTTAGAAAACAAAAAATAAGAAAACAAAAAGAAAGTGGGAGTATGATGAATCATAACCGGAATCTGAAAAAAATTATCGTGCTGCTCATGACGGCGCTGCTGTTATGTTCTTCGCTGGTGATGGCAGGCTGTGAGGCGGAAAAGCCAAAGGAAAAAAATAAAACGGCGGTAACGGAAGTGAAAAAATCGCCGGAACAGATTGCCGCCGAAAAGAAAGCGAAGGAAGAAGCTGAATTAAAGGTCAAGGCGGAAGCGGAAAAGAAAGCAAAGGAAGAGGCTGAAAAGGCGAAGCTGGCGGCAGAGGAAAAAGCGAAACAGGAAAAGGCCCTGATCAAACAGAACGCAGATCAGAAAAAATATTATGTTTTCATTAAAAAGAGCGCGTTTACGTTGTACCTGATGGACAACAATAATAACGTAATCAAAGCCTATGACTGTACCATCGGCAAAAATCCCGGACAGAAACAGAAACGGGGCGACATGAAGACCCCGACGGGCACGTTCTTCGTGGATGAAATTGACGATGCATCCGGCTGGACCCACGATTTCGGCGACGGCAAAGGCGAGATCAAAGGCGCGTACGGGCCCTGGTTCATCAGCCTGGACACGGACGCTATGAGCAAGGGCGCCTGGGGCGGTATCGGCATTCATGGCACCCACAAACCAAATGTGATGCGGGCCATGGATTCGGAAGGCTGCATCCGCCTGCAGAACCAGAATGTGGAAGAGCTGAAGCAGTATGTGCGGGTGGGCACGAAGGTCGTTATTGAAGAGTAACGGATTTGCCGAAGGGCAGTAAAAACGCTTTGTATAAATCTGCATAGAAATAGAAAAACACAGGCAAAGCGGTATTGAGGGGCATGATGTATTGTGAAAAAGGTTGATCCTGCTGTATATTTGTTTTCGCTGGGGCATTTTGCGGTGGACTGGTGCCAGGGCGCGATTCCTGCCCTGCTGCCTTATTTTATCCAGCATTACGATTTGTCGTATCAGGCAGCAGGTTCCCTGGTGTTTGCCAATGTGCTGATTGCGTCTATCCTGCAGCCTTTGTTTGGCTATTACTCTGACCGCATTTCCAAGCCCTGGTTTGTTTCGCTGGGGCCTCTGTTCTGCGGCATTTCGGTAGCGCTCATGGGCTTTTGTGCCTCGTATGAAGCACTGTTCGCGTCGGCGATGCTATGCGGCGTTGGCAGCGCGCTGTTTCATCCGGAGGCGGCGCTGATGGTGAACCGGGTTGCCGGCAAGGCTAAGGGACAGGCCCTTGGCACGTTTGCGGTAGGCGGCAATGTGGCTTTTGCCGTAGGGCCGGCAGCGGCGGGCTTCTGCGCATATAAGGCAGCGGATATCCGTTACCTTCTCGTGTTTCTGCTGGTGAACGTGGTGATCGCCGCGGCGATCCAGCTGTCCATGCCTTCCGTACTGCGAAAGATTTCTTCCGGTACAGAAGGGGAACAGAAAAAACAGGAGCTGCCGCCGAAACAAAACAACTGGCCTGCCTTTGGCAAGCTGTCCGTTGTGATATTGGCGCGGTCCATCGGGTTTACCATCAGCAATACATTCATACCGATTTACTGGATCAAGGTGCTGCATGCATCCGCAACCCAGGGAACCACAGCGTTGTCCGTCCTGTTCACACTGGGCGCCTGCGTTACCTATGTGGGTGGTCTGATTTCTGACCGGTTCGGCTATCGCAAAATTATCCGTTTTGCGTTTATGTGCATGGTGCCGACCTATTTCCTGCTGACGCATACCGTCAATCTGTGGCTGGCGACGGCGCTGCTGGTTCCGGCAGCGGTCTCCGTATTTCTGCC
>JAFTZZ010000271.1 GCA_017460905.1 Acidaminococcaceae bacterium
ATTTACGGCCTCTACATGAAAGAGCGCGGCAAGCTGATCAATAATAAAGTCGTTACCACGATCATGTCCAACTTCGGCCTTTACAAAGCGCTGGATAAGGTGGGTATCGAATACGATAAGACCAAAGTCGGCGACAAGTATGTTTATGAAAACATGGTACAGACCGGGAACCGCATCGGCGGCGAACAGTCCGGTCATACCATCTTTACGAAATATGCGACTACCGGCGACGGCATCCTTACTTCCATTAAGATGATGGAAGGTATGCTGGCCAAGGAAAAACCCATGAGCGAGCTGGCGGCGCCCGTTGTATTCTATCCGCAGGTGCTGAAGAACGTCAAAGTACAGAGCAAACCGGCGGCACAGAACGATCCGGACGTACAGGCGGCTGTAGCGAAGGTTGCTGCGGAATTAGGCGATACCGGCCGCATCCTGGTCCGTGAAAGCGGTACCGAGCCTGTGATCCGCGTCATGGTAGAAGCGGAAAGTGATGAAATCTGCGAGAAATACGTGGATGAAGTAATTGAAGTGATTAGAGCCAAAGGTCATATCGTATAAAGCATAATAAAATTAAGCCGGAGGAAAACCTCCGGCTTTTTCTATGTTTCTGTCTTTGTGCGTTGTTTCGGTTAAAAATTTAGTTATTCCAGTAACAGTGTTCTTCCGTTTTTCAGTGTCACCCCTTTGGACATTGCGTCAGCATATTCTGTGTTCCCGATATAACCGTAACGCAGCATTTCCTTTAGCACCAGACGGACCCGCCTGGCGCAGCCAGCGGGGTTTTCATAGGGGTTCAATGCGCTGGGGGCATAGGGCATGGCCGCCAGCATGGCGCTTTCCGATACGGTCAGAAGCGACGGCTCCTTGCCGAAGTATTTTCTGGCAGCGTCCCGGATTCCATATGCGCCTGCTCCGAAATAGGTGGAGTTAAAATACATCTCCAGCACTTCGTCCTTGGAATATTTGTGTTCCACCCAGGTTGCCAGCACCGCTTCTTCCGCCTTGCGGGCATAGGTCTGCTCGCTGCTTAAAAACACGTTCTTTACCATCTGCTGGGTCAGGGTGCTGCCGCCCTGCTGGACGTCGCCTGCCTTCATGTTGGCGAAGAAAGCACGGGCAATACCGGTGAAGTCCAGCGCCCCGTGTTTATAAAAATCGTGGTCTTCAATGGCCAGCAAGGCCTTGCGTGTGTGGTCCGGGATCTTCTGCAGGGAAACCCACTCCGGATCAGAACGCAGGGCGTTGACAGTTTCCTCTACATGCCATATGGTAGAAACTTTGACCAGTGCGGTGTCTGCGCCCTGCTGTACCTGTTTTCCCAGCTTGTCAGCGCCTTTCGTTGCAGAGTCTGCCAGCTTTCCCGCTTTATCCGGAAGACTGGCGCCGTCCAGCGCCTGCCCGGCTTTTTTTGCTGCATCGCCTGCTTTTTCTGTCAGGGCTTTTGCCTGTTCGCCGGTCAGGTCGATCACGTTATTGATTTTTGGATTCTTTTTAAAATCTTCCGCAGCCCTGCTGATCGGTTTGGAAATCTCCGGCTGCGCGCCCAGCATATTCCAACCGATGAAGAGCAGGACAAAGAGTACAGTCAGTCCCAATATCTGCGGAAGACGGCTTTTTTTCTGTTGCTTTTTACGCATAATCGCTCCTGATTCATTTTTCTTTATTCCTATTTTAACAAGAGACGCGCTTTTTGGCAAAGATTCTTTACCACGGTTTGCCAGTGAATTGTATTAATCCTTACAGAATTTATGCTATAAAAATATTAAGGAATATGATAAAATATTAAATTATAATGACGGATTTTATCCGGCGCAGGAATTAAGGAACCACTGATTAATTCGTCTGCACGCTATCCGGCGCTTTTTGTGAATGACTTCGTCACTGTCTCTTGACGCAGCCCCGCTGCGCCTTCGAGCCACTTCCTTGTCATTCGCAAAAAGCGTTCGGCTATCGCACAAACTCATTTAATCGGTGTTTCCTTAAATAGCACATATAATCGTTCAGTTTATGTTTATTTGGAGCGATTGCGCTTCAATTTTCAGGAGGGGACACGTTATGTTAAAGAATGATGATATCGATACCTTGGTAGAGGCGTTGCCGTATTTGCGGGATTTTAAAGGCAAAACGGTAGTCGTGAAATTCGGCGGGCAGGCGATGGAGGATGAGAAGCTGAAGGAAAAACTGCTCCAGGATGTCATTTTCCTGCAATGCGCAGGCCTGCGTCCGGTCATCGTACATGGCAGCGGCCCGGAAGTTGGCCGTATGCTGGCCAGGACGGGGAAAAAATCTGCCTTTGTCAACGGCTTGCGGGTGACGGATGCCGAAAGCGTGCGGCTTACGGAAATGGTTCTGGTGGGCCGTCTGAATACCGACCTGGTAGCGAAACTGAACCAGCTGGGCGGTAAGGCCGTGGGTCTGAACGGCAGGGATGCCGGCCTGATCGTGGCCAAAAAGCATCTGGCGGACGTGTATGAGAACGGCGAGGTCAACCTGGTCGACATCGGTTTTGTCGGGCGGGTCGAGTCTGTTAACACAGATTTGCTGGAAGTGCTGTTGAATGCGGGTTATATTCCGGTCGTTGCGCCCACCGGAGCCGGTGTGTCCGGAGAAACCTATAATATTAACGCAGACAGCGTGGCCGGCAAGATTGCCAGTGCGCTGAAAGCGGAAAAGCTGATCGTGCTGACGGATGTGAAAGGAATCTTTGCGGATTATCAGGATGAAAACAGCTTCCTGTCCACGCTGTCCTTTGACAAAGCCCAGGAGCTGATTATCAGCGGCAATATTGACGGCGGCATGATTCCCAAGGTCAAAGCCTGTATTACCGCATTGTCCGGCGGCGCCCGGAAGGCGCATATCGTGGACGGGCGCATGAATCACGCGATCCTGGCGGAAATTTTCAGCGATGAGGGCGTGGGTACGGAAGTGGTGCGGTAAGCCTCATGGTGATTTGCTGACACAGTTTTAACACTTTTCATTATTTATGCATAATTTATACAGGAAACGAGAGGTTCTATTATGGGGTTAAAGCACAAGGATTTACTGAGCATCCATGATTTATCGGTCGGTGAAGTGGCTACGATTCTGGATGTAGCAAAAAAACTGAAAAAAATGCAGAAGCACGGGGTTCCGCATGAATATTGCAAGGGTAAGACGCTGGCCATGCTGTTTTCCAAAGCGTCCACCCGTACCCGCGTTTCGTTTGAAACCGGTTTCCACCAGCTGGGCGGTCATGCGATCTATCTGAATGACAAGGATTCCCAGATTGGTCGCGGCGAGCCAATCCGCGATACGGCCCGGGTGCTGTCCCGCATGGTAGACGGCATCATGATCCGGACATTTTCTCATGATTCGGTAATTGAACTGGCAAAATATGCGTCCATTCCGGTCATCAACGGACTGACGGACCTGCTGCATCCCTGCCAGGCACTGACAGACCTGCTGACCATAGAAGAACACCAGAAGGTGCTGAAGGGGCGTAAAATGGTGTATGTGGGCGATGGCAACAACATGGCCCATTCCCTGATGTTTGCCTGCGCCAAGGTCGGCATGAGCATGGTCTGCGCCAGTCCGAAGGGCTATCAGCCGGACCCCGTTGTGGTCAAGCAGGCGCAGGAAGATGCGGCGCTGACCGGCTGCACAATTACGGTGGAAGAGGATATCTTCAAAGCGGTGAAGGGCGCCGATGTATTGTATACGGATGTCTGGACCAGCATGGGACAGGAAGCGGAACGGGAAATCCGCCTGCAGGCGCTGCACGATTATCAGATCAACAGCAAGCTGCTGAAGGCTGCCCGGGATGGAGCGATCGTGATGCACTGCCTGCCTGCGCACCGGGGGGAAGAAATCACGGAAGAAGTACTGGAAGGACCGCAGTCGGTAGTGTGGGATGAGGCGGAAAACCGCCTGCATACGCAGAAAGCGATCATGGCGCTGCTGATGAGTGACGCGGATTTATAACTGTTTTGTATACAATATTTTATATTTATTCAAAAAAAATGCAAAAATTTGCAGAAAAGGACTTGCAATATTTTATTTACGTGCTACAATAAGCGTGTTGAATCTTTTGCATAGCATGAAGCTGCATTCAAAATTAAAATTATGAATAAGGGAGGCCAATCAAATGGCAAAAGTAAAAAAAGAAACCATCAAAAAAGTAGTGTTAGCTTACAGCGGCGGTCTGGATACCTCTGTTATCATTCCCTGGTTGAAGGATAACTATAATAACTGTGAAGTCATTGCTGTCTGCGCGGACCTGGGGCAGGGCGACGAACTGGAACCGGTTCATGACAAGGCCATCAAATCCGGCGCCAGCAAATGCTATATCCTTGATTTGAAGGAAGACTTTATTGCCAACTATGTATGGCCCTGCGTAAAAGCCGGCGCTGTATATGAAAAGAAATACCTGCTGGGCACCTCCTTTGCCCGTCCGCTGATTGCCAAGCATCTGGTAGAGATTGCCCAGAAAGAAGGCGCTGACGCAGTCGCTCACGGCGCTACCGGTAAAGGCAACGATCAGGTTCGTTTTGAACTGAGCGTAAAATCCCTGGATCCGGATCTGGCAATCATCGCTCCCTGGCGTGAATGGGAGCTGCGGTCCCGCGATCAGGAGATCGACTATGCCGAAGCGCATAATATTCCGATTCCGGTATCCCACAGCGACGACTATTCCATGGACCGCAACATGTGGCATCTGTCCCATGAAGGTTCCGACTTGGAAGATCCTTGGAATGCGCCGCAGGCTAAAATGTTCCGGGTAACCTGCACGCCGGAAACCGCGCCTGACAAAGCGGAAATGCTGGAACTGGAATTCGTGGAAGGCGTTCCCGTATCCGTAAACGGTGAAAAACTGAGCCCGGCCGGCATCGTTGAGAAGCTGAATGAAATCGGCATCCGCAACGGCGTTGGCATCAGCGACATCGTAGAAAACCGTCTGGTAGGCATGAAGAGCCGCGGCGTTTACGAGACCCCGGCCGGTTCCATCATCTACTATGCCCATAACGAACTGGAAAACCTGTGCCTTGACCGTGACACCTTCCATTACAAGGAAGGTCTGGCCATCAAATACGCGGAACTGGTGTATGACGGAAAATGGTTCTGCGCGCTGCGGGAAGCGCTGGACGCATTTGTGAATGAAACCCAGAAGACCGTGACCGGTACTGTCCGCCTGAAACTGTATAAGGGCAATATCATCAGCGCCGGCGCGAAATCCCCGTATTCCCTGTACAGCAAGGAATATGTAACCTTCGGTGAAGATGAAGTGTATGATCAGAGTGACGCAACCGGATTCATCAATCTGTTCGGCCTGCCGTTAGCCGTTCGGGCGATGATGAAGAAAGGTACCTTAAAATAATGGCCAAATTGTGGGGCGGTCGTTTCAGTAAGAATACGAACGAATTAGTGGACGCATTTAATGCGTCCATTAATTATGATAAGCGTTTGTATCGCGAGGATATCCGGGGCAGCATCGCCCATGCCAATATGCTGGTGAAATGCGGTATCATTCCGGAGGCAGACGGAGTGAAGATCGTGGCCGGACTGCAGGATATCCTGAAAGAGATTGAAGCCGGCAATTTTGAATTCAGCGTGGCGCTGGAAGACATCCACATGAATGTGGAGGCGCGCCTGACGGAAAAGATCGGGGATGCGGGCGCCCGTTTGCACACGGCCCGCAGCCGCAACGACCAGGTGGCGCTGGATATGCATATGTATATGAAGCGGCAGCTTACCGAGATTGCGGAACTGCTGCTGGAGTTTGAACGGGCGCTTCTGACGGTCGCCAAAAAGCATGATAAGACGCTGATGCCCGGCTATACCCATCTGCAGCGGGCGCAGCCCATTACCTTTGCCCATCATCTGCTGGCTTATTTCAACATGCTGCAGCGCGACTTCCGCCGCCTGCTTGGCGTATGGGACGATGCGGATATCATGCCTCTGGGCGCCGGCGCTATTGCCGGGACCACATTCCCCATCGACCGTTTTTATGTTGCAGAACAGCTGAACTTTGCCAATGTATATGCCAACAGCATGGACGCGGTTAGTGACCGGGATTATATTCTGAACTTCCTGTCCTTCGCTTCGGTGCTGATGATGCACATGAGCCGTCTGTCGGAAGAATTATGCCTGTGGAGCAGCACAGAGTTTGGCTTCATTGAGCTGGACGATGCCTTTGCAACCGGTTCTTCCATGATGCCCCAGAAAAAGAATCCGGACATTTCCGAACTGGTCCGGGGCAAGACCGGTCGGGTCTATGGCGAGCTGATGGCCATGCTGACCACGCTGAAGGGCCTGCCGCTGACCTACAATAAGGATTTACAGGAAGATAAGGAAGGCCTGTTCGACGCCATTGACACCGTCAAGTTTACGCTGCAGGTTTACCGGGATATGATCGCTACCATGACGGTGAAGACGGAACGGATGAAATGGGCGGTGTCCCACGACTTTTCCAACGCAACCGATCTGGCCGATTACCTGGTGCGCAAGGGAATGCCTTTCCGTAAGGCTCATGCAGTGGTAGGGCAATGTGTAGCATACGCGATTAAAGAAGATAAGTTTTTGCTGGACATGACGCTGGAAGAATACAAACGGTTCAGTGAATTGTTTGAACCTGACCTGATGCAGGCGCTGGATCCGGAGCATTGTGTCAATGCCCGTGTTTCCTACGGCGGTCCCAGCTATGTAGAAAACGACAAACAACTGGAAAAGGGTGAGTTGATCCTGCAGGCGCAGGAAGAAAAACTGAAAACACTGCAGGAAAAAATCTGATCAGCGTTTTATTCAAACTCTTTTTAGGAAAATACATGGCAGTAATACATGTATTTTCTGAAAAAAGAGTTTCTTTTTATGGCAGTTTTAAACATCTTTTGCTATAATATATATTAGATAAATATTTTTATTTGGATGATTTTTGACATTACTTCAGAAAGACAGGGTGAAGGCATTGCTGGAACAGTTTCAGGCATTGGTAAAGACCATAGGTGTTTTGGATGTAATAGATACCGGACTGGTCGCCTATTTCCTTTATCGTATTTATATCATGCTGAAAAATACCAGGGCTGCCGCGCTGGTCAAAGGGCTTATGGTCCTGGCGGTGTTTGTCATCGTAAGCCAGTGGCTGCATCTGCATGTTATCCATTGGATTCTGGAAAAGGCCATGACCATGATGATGGTTGCGCTGCCGGTTGTATTCCAGCCGGAACTGCGCCGTACGCTGGAGCAGATTGGCCGGGGACGCCTGTTCCGTAAAAGGGTAGAGGTGGACGAGGCCGAACTGCATGACATGATCCAGGCTGTTGCCAATGCTGCGATGATCATGAGCCAGCGAAAGATTGGCGCGCTGATTGTTTTTGAAAGAGCCGTAGGGCTGGAAGAGCGTATTGAGACTGGCGTTAAGGTCGACGGACTGGTGACAGACAGCTTGCTCCTGAATATTTTTGAAAAAGATACGCCGCTGCATGACGGCGCGGTAATTATCAGAGGAAACCGGATTATCGCTGCGTCTTGCCTGCTTCCGCTGACAGACGCAAGAGGACTGAGCCAGGAACTGGGAACGAGGCACCGGGCGGCGATCGGCATTTCCGAGCAGTCGGATGCGATGGTACTTGTTGTCAGCGAGGAAACCGGGACGGTTTCCATTACCCGGAACGGTGAAATTTACCGTTATCTGCGGCGGGATGATGTTGTTGACATGCTCCAGTCAGCCATTATGGCGCACCATAATATGACGATTGGACAGATGGTAAAGGAAAAGATTGAAGAATACCGCGGCAAAAGAGAGGAACAGAAAAATAAAGGACAGCTGACAAAAACGGGAGGCAAATCATGATTGGGAAAAGGTCGGATAATCGTGATAAATGGTTTGCCCGTTTCATGTGTATATTGATCGCCTGTTGCCTGTGGCTGTATGTGATGAGCGAGCAAAACCCGATTGTGGAGAAAGAATACGTGGTACCGCTGGCGCAGCGCAATCTGACAGAGGGCATGGTCGTGTTCAACATGCCGGAAAAGGTCAGCGTACGGGTCAGAGGGACACGTACGGCGCTGGCGAATATGCCGGAAAGCGATATTTTTGCCTTTGTGAATCTCAGCCAGCTTTCTGTGGGGACCCATACGATTTTGGTCAACGCCCGTTTCGCAAGAGGAGAGGTTATACAGGTCAGTCCGCCTGCGGCTAACTTGTTCATTGACCTGAAGAAGGATAAAATCATACCGGTGACGGCAGAAATTATCGGTTCGCCAAATAAGGACTTTGCCGTAGAAGAACACCTGCTCACGCCTTCAGAGGTGAAAGTTGCCGGTGCTGCAACCCGTCTGGAAGCTTTGGACAAAGTTTTTGTTCCGGTAGATGTCAGCAGTCGCAGTGAGGATTTTACGATTACGCAGAAACCGCTTGCCCTGGCAAAAGACGGACTGGATATGCAGGATGTTTCGATTGATCCGGCAGAGATCATTGTGCGTACAAAGCTAAAAGCGAAAATACAAACGATTACAGTTCCGGTAAAAGCTTCTTATAAAGGCAGTCTTCCGGAAAACCTGAAAATCAGCAGCACGACTGTGAATCCGTTTAAGGTGACTGTTTCAGGGCCGCCTTCTGTCATTGACGGACTAAAAGAACTGGAACTGGAGCCGGTGGACTTGGGAGAAGTTTCCAAGGATTCTGTGATTCAGGCCCGGATTATTTTCCCCGACAAGGTGAATGCAGACAGAAAAACGGTAGAGATTGGTCTTACGGTGGACAATACGACAGCTAAAAGTAACGAAGAGTAAAAGTTATTAAAATTGTAAGGAAAGAGCAGTAAGTTTTTATTGTCTGACAATGAGGAAAATAAAAGCTGCTTCTTTCCTTTTCTCTTATTTAAACTTCTGTTCAGGACAGGGAGAAGATGATGACAGTAAAGCGACTGCGGGTCAATGATGTACGCTTGAGCCTGCTGAAGGAAAGAACATTGAAAGAGTGTGTGGCGGATAAACTGGGCGTTAAAAAAAGCGCGTTACAGAATGTACAGGTGCTGCACCGGGCAACAGACGCCCGGCGCAAGGATAATATCTGTCTTTTATATCATGTTGCTGTGGATCTGGATATGCCGCAGCCGGTTTTGCAGAGGCTTTTAAAGCGTTCCGGCGTCAGTGAATTTGTTCCTGCGGAGCCGGAACTGCCGCAACTGGGCGATATACCGCTGGAAAACCGTCCGGTTGTAATCGGCGCCGGCCCGGCCGGGCTTGTGGCGGCGCTGGAACTGGCCAGATACGGTTACCGGCCGTTGGTTCTGGAGCGGGGAAAAGCACTGCATCAACGGGTGAAGGATGTAAACCGGTTCTGGCAGGAAGGGATATTTGATCCGGCTTCCAACGTGCAGTTCGGTATGGGCGGAGCAGGTACTTTTTCGGACGGAAAGCTGACGACCCGCGTTAATGACCCTGTGATGGCGGACATACTGCAGGCTTTTGTGAAAGCGGGCGCGCCGCAGGAAATCCTGACAGAGCATAAGCCCCATGTGGGAACAGACAAATTACGAGCCATGGTAGCTGGCCTGGCTGCTGAGATTGTGGGCTGCGGCGGAGAAATTCGCTGTGAGACCCAGGTGGTTGATTTTGTCATGAAGGAAAACCAACTGACAGGGCTCGTACTAAATGATGGTACTGTCGTGGCAGCGGAAGCTGTTATCCTGGCCTGCGGGCACAGCGCCAGGGATACGTATAAGGCGCTGGCTGCAAAAAATGTTGGCATGGAGGCGAAGGCGTTTGCAATCGGCGTCCGGGTCGAGCACCCTCAGGCGCTGATAGATAAGGCGCAATATGGGGAATTTGCCGGGCATCCCCGCTTGGGGGTAGCGGATTACGCGTTGGTGTATCATACAGAGGATAAAAAGCGGGCGGCCTATTCGTTCTGCATGTGTCCGGGCGGGCAGGTAGTGGCTGCGGCGTCTGAAGCAGGCGGCGTGGTGGTCAATGGGATGAGCCTGTATCAGCGGGACAGCGGCGTTGCCAACAGCGCGCTGGTGGTAAACGTGACGCCGGAAGATTTCGGCACAAGTCCGCTGGCGGGTGTAGAATTTCAGAGAAAGTACGAACGGCTTGCCTTTACCGCTGGAAGAAACAGCTATAAAGCGCCGGCGCAAAGCGTGAAAAGCTTTTTGGAAGGGACACAGCCGTTGCTTGCAGATGCGCGGAACTGGTTGCTGGAAGAAATAGCAAAGCAGAAAGCTGCCGGCTTTGTTGAAAAAATACCGGCTTACGTATCTGAAAGGATTCCCAGCTATCGGCCCGGTGTGACGGAATGTGCGCTGGATACGGTATTGCCTTCTTATGTTTCAGCTACGCTGAAGCAGGG
>JAFTZZ010000272.1 GCA_017460905.1 Acidaminococcaceae bacterium
CATTGATCAAACAGGGTATGCAGAAAGAATACCTGGCACTGGTGAACGGAGCGCTTCCCCACGAGCACGGGATCATTTACATGCCCATCGCCAGCAAGCCCGGCAGCATCATTGAACGGGAAATCAGTCCGGAAGGAAAGCCCTGCAAAACTGAATACTGTGTCATTTCCACGCACGTTGCAAACGATGCGACGCCTCTTTCTTTGGTCCGCTGCCGCCTTTATACCGGACGGACCCATCAGATCCGGGTCCATCTGGCCAGTATAGGCTGTCCCATCTGGCATGACAATCTGTACGGAAAAATCCCGGGACCTCCGCTGCGCCACGGCCTTCACGCATATAAACTCGGGTTCGAACATCCCTGGAACCACACACAGATCGAAGTTATCTCTGCGCTGCCGGAGGATTTGTCTGCCATTATAAACCGTTGAATACAAAACCGGCTGACAACGAATCGGTTCTGTCAGCCGGCTCTGTGTTTATCTCTGATATTTTTCGTTTAACTCATAAAGCCTCTTATAGATCCCGTTTTTCTCCATCAACTCCAAATGGGTTCCCGTTTCAGCAACAATACCGTTTTGCAGAACAAAGATACGGTCGGAATTAATAATGGTCGAAAGGCGGTGTGCAATGGTAATCGTAGTACGGTTTGCAGAAAGCCTTTCCAGCGATTCCTGCACCAGCTTTTCTGTCGCCGTATCCAGCGCCGAGGTCGCCTCATCCAGAACAAGGACAGGCGGATTCTTCAAAAAAGCGCGCGCAATAGCAATACGCTGCTTCTGCCCGCCGGACAGCTTGACCCCCCGCTCGCCGATACAGGTGTCATATTTTTCCGGCAGCCTTTCAATAAACTCATCTGCTGCAGCCAGTCTGGCTGCTTTTTCTATTTCTGCCTGTTTTACAGAATCATTACCGTAGGCGATGTTATAGTTCACCGAATCAGAAAACAGGAATACATCCTGCTGCACCAGTCCGATAGCGCGGCGCAGCGACTGCTGCGTGTATTCCCGGATATCCCTGCCATCCAGCAGGATCCGTCCCTTCTGCGGCTCATAAAAACGCAGCAGCAGACTGGCAACGGTAGTTTTCCCGGCGCCTGTCTCCCCGACAAAGGCAATCTTTTCACCCGGCTTTACCGTCAGCGTCAGATCCTCCAGCACAACCCCGTTCCCATAACTGAAATGTACATGGTCAAAAACGATCTCGCCTTTTATATCCCTGCACACTGCAGCATCCGGCGCATCCTGAATTTCCGGTTCAATCTGCATCAGCTCATAAAAACGGCTGAACCCGGCCATGCCCCGCTGGTACATTTCCGTCAGCACCGTCAGGCGCAGCAGCGGCTTCATGAACAGATTTACATAAAGCAAAAACGCGACAAAATCACTGAACAGCAGACGTTCCGTCGCAATCATCCAGCCGCCTACGCCCATCATGACCACATTGATCAGATTGCTGAAAAAGGCAATGCTTCCGGAAAAATAGGCTACCAGACGTGTCGATTTACGGCGCCCTTCAATATACACATTACACTTATCCGCAAACCGTCCCGCCTCCTGCTCTTCCAGCGCAAACGCTTTGATCAGCCGGATACCGTTCAGATCTTCAGCAACCTGGGCCGACACATCTCCGTACAATGCCCGGTTAGCCCGGAACCGCTGTTTCATCTTGCGGTTGATGTAAACCGTATGCACCGTCTTCATGACCAGCAGCAATACAATAAAGGACGCAAGGAAGGGATTCATCCAGGTAAGGATCACAATTGTGCCCAGCATGGTGATGGAACAGATAATCAGGTCATTGGGCCCCTTAAAGGTCAGCTCGCCGATTTCCGTCAGGTCCGTTGTAATCCGCGACAGCAGCTGTCCTGTCTTGTTATCGTCAAAATAGCGAAAGGACATCTTTTCCAGATGCCGGAAAAGATCCTGCCGCATGTCGTTTTCCATGTGTACGGAAATCAGCGTGCCATGATAATTCATAAAATACGTCAGTCCAAAGCTGATGCAGTACATTACGAACAAAATACCGATCAGTTGGAAAATATGCGCTATATTTTTCTGGGGCAGCTCTACATTTAAAATATGGCGTACCAGGATCGGGAAAACCAGATCCAGCGCTGCTACCAGCAAGGATAGAAGCAGCATGGCCAGCAGCTTTTTTCTGTACGGTTTGTAATAGGAAAGCAGCAAATTTATCATTAAAATCAGCTCCCTGCCCGCGTATCCCAGATATGCAGGCGATATGATCCAATCAGTTTTCCTTCCGGCGTCAGCGCCGGCGCTTCGGCTCCTGCAAGCCACCTGCCGTCAGTACTCAGCGCCACCGCCTGGCAGGGTCCTTCCGTCGGGTAAAAGTGTTCTTCTTTCCCGGTCGCCAGATCCAACACCACAGCCCCGTGGGCTGTATAATCGTGAGTCCTGACATTACGGCCTACAGAGCAGGCTGCCTTGCCGGAAGCAAACACGATATTTTCAATAGTGCCCCGGGCGCGGTACTGGTATTTATACGACCCATCCAGGTTAAACATGTACAGACTGTTATTGCTGGGGTGTTCCACCGGTGTCGGCAGCTGCCAGTTTTCCCGGTTAAAGGTATTAATGGTGGAAAATACCGCGCCCTCCCGGGTCACATAACCGTCGCGGCCGGAAGCGTTGATCCAGGCGCCGTCCACCTTCGTCGGTTTGGAAAGGAAACGCCACCACAGAATTTTGCCTGCTTTATCAAACAAAAAACCGCGCCCGTCGCTGCCGGTCCCCGCAAGATACTCCCCATCCTCCGAAAACGTGGGACTGCCCCGCAGTACGGTATTATCAAAAGGCTCTACCGGCGGAACAAAGGTATCGTTCAGCAGGGAGCCGTCTTTCTGGTCTAAAATGTATAATGTCTTCTGATATTTCATATCAAAACGAAAATCATAGGCGCTGGTAGCAAGTACGACACGCCCGCTGCGGTCGCTGACATCGCACCAGTTGATCCAGCTGTCAATGGTTTCGTCTTTAGGGAATTTCCATAGCATATTCCCCAGCGAATCAAGGGCAATCATCCGCCCGTTATAGCCCCGGCTTCCGTCCTTGCGCATCAGAAACCGGTACATGTTAATATACGCATTGCCTGCCCGGTCTACCGCAATATGCACCGGCGCAGGATACGAACGGCTCGAGGGATCCACGCCCACAAAGTCAGCCGCCTTGTACTTCCATTCAATATCGCCCGTATGCACATTGATGGCATACAGGTTCCCTTCCGCGCTGCTTTCGCCAACGTACGCCAGTTTTCCGTCCCCGGTCACTGCCAGGGACACCAGCTTGCCGATACCCAGGGAGCGTTTCCATAACTGCCTGCCCTGCATGTCCAGCAGGAACAGCTCCCCCTTGTCCGTACCGACCAGCCAGGAATTTTCCGCTTCCACGTACTGTATCTGGGCCTTCGTAAAGCCCATGCGGTCATAATTCTCTACGGGAACATCCCCCAGAAAGACACTGACGCCGTCTTTGCCCTGGGAAACCTGGAATACCGTCCAGGGCGTCCGGTTCCCGGTCAGCCAGAACAAGGCGCAGCAGGATACGGCAAATAAAAACAGAATAAGGATATTTTTTATCTTACTGCCCATAAAACACCTGTAAACTTCAAATCAAAATTACAAATACAGTTTGGAAATATCATACAGCTTCCTGAACATACCGAAATAAAAGCCCTGCTCCGACAACACGTAACAGATCTTGCTGCCCACTACTGCCAGCGTAAACAGACAGAACGCAAAGCAGCCGGCCTTTTCCAATGTACGCCAGGACTGGCGGACCTGGGATACCTTTGCGGAAAAGAACCCCCGGCTGACCACGGAAAGGGCCAGCGTCTGTGCCCTGCGCAGACAGCGTGCCAGCAACGGTTTGGCAATATAAGGAATATGCTGTATGATGGCAGTCCTGCCCCGCTGCGTATCACTGCGCAGCTGCAGCGCCGTTATGATCTCCCCGGTTTCCGCCGCCAGTACCGGCAGAAAGCGAATCGCCGTCACCAGCATAAAAGCTACCTGCGGCGGCAGATGCCAGGCCAGCAGCGCATTCAGCAGCTGCCGGGGATCGCTGGTCCAGCAGACCAGCAGTCCCAGTGAAAGCATGGTAGCAGCGCGCAAGCCCTGCACGGCCCCATAAAGGATACCTTCCCGGTAAATGAAAAGGCCGCCCGTTACCGCGCCCAGCACAGGCGTATCCAGCGAAATCAGCACGAACAAAGGCGTCCGGGGTATCTGTGAAAAGAACAGCGCCTGGCTGACCATGCTGCCCCAAAGACCCAGCATTAAGAGCACTGCCATGACCTTCCATTTATAAAAGGACGTACCTGCCGCCAGATGCAGCAGCAGCGTCAGCATAAACAAAATGAACAAAGAACGGGGATTATCAATGGTAATCATCAGGATTGCATACAGGAACAGGACGATCAGCTTCGTCCGTCCGTTAATCTCGCGTGCCCAGGGTCTGGCGTCAGTCCCTTCCCACAGCTGCCGCATGGACATAGCGGATTACCTCCTTTTCCGATACGCAGGGCGGAATCCCCAGTTTTTCCGAAATATCTAATACAACAGGAACTGTCAGGCCGCTCTGCAGCAGCAGGTTCCTGTCGCTCAGCACGACATCGGCCGGCCCGTCCGCAAGGATACGGCCCTGTTCCAGCAGGATGACACGGTCCGCAATGCGGGAAGCCAGTTCGATATCATGGGTGCAGATGAACACGCTGCCGCCCTTGTTTCGGAAATCCAGCAGCAGCTTGCGGATTTCTGAAAGACTGGTCTCATCCTGCCCCGTGGTAGGCTCGTCCAGCAGCAGCAGACGCGGTTCCTTTGCCAGCATGGCGCCCAGCACCACCCGCAGGCGCTGGCCTTTGCTCAGGGCCAGCGGAAAATCCTGCGCATATTCCGTCAGATGCAGCCGTTCCAGCATGGCCTCCGTCTTTTCCGGGGTCATTTCCGGGTTTTTCCAGGACAGCTCTTCCGTAACCGTATCTGCCAGCAGCATCAGATCCGATTCCTGCAGCAGGTATCCGACCTGCCCCAGCGCCTTACGGACAGGGATACCGTCCAGCAGCAGTCTTCCGCCCGTCGGGTCAGTAAGTCCTCCCAGCATATTTAACAGCGTGGATTTTCCCGCCCCGTTGAAGCCCATCAGCGCTGTGATCTGTCCTTCCAGCAGTACAAAATCCAGCCCGTGAAGCGTATCCTCTTTCACCCCCGGATACCGGAACCGGACACCCTCCGCCCGAACCAGCGGGCTGCCTTCCGGTGAAAATACCGCAGCCTTCCCGGCCTGCCTTTCAATCTCACATTCCCGGCAAATCAGGCTCAGCGCCTTTTCCGAATCAGAGGTCAGCTCGGATAAATGCAGCTCCCGTCCCAGCTTGACCGTTTGGGGCTCACGCAGCCCCAGATCCTGTTTATCCGTCAGAAACGGCCAGGCCTGTTCGATGTCTCCGTCATACAGGAGCTCTCCGTCCTTCATCACTGCCAGACGTTTAAAATAACGGGCCAGCTCGTTCACCCGGTGCTCAATCATTAAAATAGAAATGTTTTCATTCCGGTTCAGGTCCAGCAGCAATTCCATAAAGGACTGCACGCCCTGCGGATTCATCTGGCTCACCGGTTCATCCAGAATCAGCTGGCGCGGCTTTGTAATCAAAATAGAAGCCAGAGCCAGCCGCTGCCGCTGCCCGCCGGAAAGCTGGTGGATACTGGATTTTTCATACCCGGCCAGCCCCACACGCCGCAGTGTTTCCGCCACTTCACGGCGAATCTGTTCCGAATCCATGCCCTGGTTTTCCAGCGCAAAACCGGTTTCGTCCTCCACCGTCATGGCAAACAGCTGATCATCCGGGCTCTGATAAACCGTTCCGGCCAGCAGGCCTATCTGCTCCGGCGACCAGCGGGTAATATCCTGCCCGTCCAGTATAATTCTTCCTTCCAGCGTCCCATGTCCGTCTTCCGAAACCAGGCCGCTGATAATTTTGATCAACGTTGATTTGCCGCAGCCGCTGCGCCCCGCCAGCAGGACCATCTCCCCCTGTTCCATGCGCAGGCTGACATGCTTCAGCGTCCAGGCGTCACGGCTTTCGTACCGATAGGATACATCATCTATATGTAACATCCCCGCCTCCTATTCGCTGACGACCTGCCGGAGCTTCGTGCCGGTCCTGAAGCCGATCCAGCTGCCGATGCTGCTGTACAGCAAACCGTTTACAACCATATACATGGTCAGGAACCAGTCCGCATAATACAGCCGGTAGAAGAACATCATCTGTTCCAGGTTTACAAACGTGATCAGCGCGTCACCCAGTCCTAACAAGACCGCGACGCAGAACATATATTTCGGGTCCAGCTCTTCCTTGCGGAAAAATCCGCTCAGCCAGAGCAGCGCTTCCGTCACCACAATATATACGGAAGTACTCAGTACCCCAATCGGCGAAAAATGCCCGAACATAATGCCGGACAGCATGAATTTGATAACATATAACAGTGTCAGCACACCGGGCTTACGGTATAAAACCAATAAAGAAACGATCAGCAGGTACTGCATGATACCGCTGAGCAGTCCGGTAATCAGGCCGGAAAACGGGCCCAGCAGGGCATGCACCAGATCCCCTAAAATCGTGGACGGCAGGGCAATGCCCCCAAAGGAGATGGCAGCAAACAGCGCGACCGTAATAGCGCCTTTCGCGCCAATGGAAAATACGCATTTCTTCAGGCGCAGCAATAAGCCCAGCATAATCAGGAAACAGAAAAACGCAAAACCTACGGCCAACAAACCAAGGCTGTGCTTTTTGGCAATGGTCAGCGGCACCTCCTGGATCTTCTGCTGCCCGCCGCCATCAACGGTGATACGTAGCGTGTATTCCCCTTCCAGCACTTTAAAATAATCTACATATAGCGGCAGGACAAAGGCCTGAGTCTTTTTTCCGTCCAGCGAAATCAGCGCTGTCGTCTCCGCTTCCTCACCGGTCTTACCGGCCCAGCCCTCCCCGGCCTCATGATCTGTTTTACCGGCAGTGACCAGTCCTTCCACAACCTGTCCGGTCACACGGTCCAGCAGCTGTGCCTTGAATCTGAGGACACGTATATCCCTTTGGGGATTGCGCATGTCCAGCAGTAAAAAAGCCGCCGGATGGTTAAACACAGCGGACCAGTTGGTTGCGCCGTCGCCCTTCATGCGGTTACGGAAGCCCTCCAGCGTCGTATCCCTGACATAGACCACCCCGTTTTCCGCACGCTCGTCGCGGTGCCCGAACGGATCCACTGGCAGCGTTACCGACTGGATATACCAGTTAAATTTCTTCCTGTCAACTTTTTTACTTTTCTCCTGAGGCTGCTCCAGGGTTTCCCCGGCAGCGTCATACGCAAACGAAATCGTCTTTTTTTCATTCCAGTCTTCGCCGGTAACCGTTACTTCCATTTGCTTTGAACCGGAAACCGCGGCTTCATCCGCCTGAATATACAGCAGGTCAAAATTCTGCGCATAATCCGCATCCAGACTCCAATGAGCGGACGCACTGCCCGGTCTCACCTGCCAGCCTTCCTTCGGTAAGGCAGAGAACCCCTCAGGCAGGCGGACAGAAACCTCTGCCTCCTGCATGCGGGGTACATCAAAGCTTGTTAAGTTAATAAAAAGCGGTAACGTGCTGTGTCCGGTAACCGTACGGATTT
Source organism: Acidaminococcaceae bacterium (assembly GCA_017460905.1). Classification (GTDB taxonomy): domain Bacteria; phylum Bacillota; class Negativicutes; order Acidaminococcales; family Acidaminococcaceae; genus Succiniclasticum. Next base: position 7,688 of record JAFTZZ010000272.1, read on the forward strand.
CCCGTTTTTCCAGGCTGTAGGGATACACCGCCTCCATCTGCTGACCGGCAAAAGCCTGCACACCAGCCAGCGACAGCAAAAGCGTTACCAGACACACAATGAAATTTCTCATTCAGCTGTTTCCGTCCTGTCGACACAAATTTTCTGCAGCAGATCCAGCTCCTTCTGCTTGGCTGACGGGTTTTCCCTGGTTGTAATCTCCAGCCGCCCGTTTTGGGGATTCTGTTCCACCGAAATATCCGCTTCGTAAGCGCGGCTCAGCAGGGTTTCCGTAAGCACCTGCTGCGGCGTACCGTCTGCCAGTAATTTACCCTCTCCCAGCAGGAAGATGCGGCTGCAATACGCGGCTGCCAGATCCAGCTCATGCACGACCATCAGTATGGTCTTCCCCATGTTAGCCAGCTCCCTGGCAAAGCGGAAAATCTCTTCCCGGTAAACCATATCCAGACCGGTCGTCGGTTCATCCAGAAACAGGATCGGCGTCTGCTGCGCCAGTACCTTGGCCAGCAAAATACGCTGCTTCTGCCCGCCGGACACCTCCGTTACCGGACGTTCCGCCAGTTCCAGCGTTCCCGTGTACGACATGCAGTCACGGGCCAGCGCCTTGTCTTCATCCTTTTCGCTTTCCCACCATTTCATATAGGGATAGCGCCCCGTCAGCACAATATCCAGACCGGTATAGCCAAACCCGGTTTCCACATTCTGCTGCAGATAAGCTACCCGGCGCGCCAGTTCTTTCTCGCCATAGGCAGACAGCGGTTCCCCAAAATATAAAACCCTGCCTGCCATTGCGGGAAGCAGTCCCCGAATGGTTTTCAGAAGTGTACTTTTGCCGGCGCCATTGCGCCCGATGATACCGATCAGTTCACCTGTATGGATTTCCGCGTCAATTCCGCTGATAATGGTCTTGTCTTCATAGCCGATGGTCAGTCCCTGAATCTGTAATACTGTCTGCTGCTGCATAAAACCAATCCCAACTTTCTTTTCTTCCTAATCAAATACCCTGCTTATTGAGATTACATTCTAACAGCAATATTATATATCATTTATCGGTATAAAAAAAGACCCGGCAGAAAAATTGCAGCAAATTTACTCTTTCGGCTTCCGGGCTACAGAAGGATCCGGAAACTGCTTAATCCAGATTTTAATATCTTCCGGCGCTATCCCCATATTCTCCTGGGCCCAGACCGCCCACTTTTTAGAGCGCTTACGGGTATGCAGAATGTCTTCCACCGTCCAGTCGGAATGCAGCGATAAAATGTACGCCATGCGGATGTAATGGATCGGATAGCCTTCCATAAACATCCGATACACTAAATCGGCTTTTACGCCCCACCATTTTTCCGCGCATTCGGAGCGGCGCAGCAAGTCCCTGTCATGCAGCAGCTGCGGCGTTATATTCAGCAGCAGTTCAATCTTCATCCAGGGATTTTCCCGGCGCAGCTCCAGCACCTCTTCAATCGGCTTCTGCGCTACATACGCGTACATGGATGCTTTGTCCAGATCGTAATAGGTAAAACCCTGTGCTTTCAGCTGCTTTGCCTTTTCTTCGGTCAAACCGTATTTCTCCCATAACAGGCGATACTGTTCTTCTTCCGGTAATCGCAGCACAATAAGACACCCCTTTCAGAAATTCTGTTCTTTGTTATTTATTGTAGACCATGTATGTAGTATACAGTCAAGTACACTTTATGATATAATAAGTGTTAAATAATAGTAATTATTTTTTTATTTTTAATACTGAAATTTAGGACAAATACACGTTATCAGTTTTACGGAAGCATTGCTTTAAACATAAGCAAATTCTGATTTGGAGAGGAAAATATATGAGTATTAACAACAAAAAATTGGTCTTAACCGTTCTTACTGCGGTCTTACTTTTTAC
>JAFTZZ010000024.1 GCA_017460905.1 Acidaminococcaceae bacterium
CTGGGCAGAAAAGATGCCGGAGTGGAATGTGAATATTTCCAGGCTGTCATTTTCCCGGACAATATGATGGAAATCCTGGATTACAACCGCCTGGTGACCGACCTGGCAGGGCACAGCGAGATCACTTTCATGCGAGAAGTGGAAGAGAAGTTCCTGGTTAAGCCGGTGCGAAAGGCATATCATCCGGAAACCCGCCATACCTTTGGCATGTATCTGGGCGGGCGCTGGTACGAACTGAAAGCCAAAGAGGGGTCCTTTGATCCGAAGAACGCAATCGACGCGCTGGATGTTTCGATTTTACAGAATAATCTTCTGGCTCCGGTGTTGAAGATCGGCGATCCCCGCACGGATGCCCGCATCAATTTTGTGGGCGGCATCCGGGGACTGGCGGAACTGGAGCGCAAGGTGGACAGCGGTGACTATGCCGTAGCCTTTTCCATGTATCCCACGCTGATGCAGGAGGTCATGGATATTGCGGACGCCGGGCAGATCATGCCGCCGAAGTCTACCTGGTTTGAGCCCAAGCTGCGGGACGGTATGGTCGTCCATCTTTTGGAGGATTTGTAAGCAGCCGGTAAGACGTAACGGTTTTGCGGTTGCGTTACGTATTATTTTTTTAATGCTGTACGGGGCAAACCCGTCATTGGAGGAGGAAATAGTATATGAGCCGTATTTTTAATTTTAACGCAGGTCCTGCTGCGCTGCCGTTGGAAGTGTTGGAAGAGGTGCAGGCGGAACTGCTTGATTTTGCAGATACTGGAATGTCGATTCTGGAGATCAGCCATCGCAGTCCGGCCTTTGAGAAGGTGCTGGCAGAAACGAAGCAGGATATTGCGGATCTGCTGCAGCTGCCGGACGACTACGGCATTTTCTTTATGGCAGGGGGCGGCAGCCTGCAGTTCAGCTGCGTGCCCTATAATTTCCTGACGGCAGGAAAGACGGCTGCCTACGCGGACACCGGTTCTTTTTCGGATAAAGCGTATCAGGAAGCGGAAAAAGTTGGCAATGCCGTGAAGGTGTTCAGCTCCAAAGCGCAGGGCTATGATCGCGTGCCCCGCCCGGCAGAGGTGGCATTGCCGAAAAACTGCGCTTACCTGCACATTACCGGAAACAATACCATTGAAGGCACCGAATATTTTGCCTATCCGGAAACCGGCAATGTGCCGCTGATTGCGGACATGTCTTCGGAAATCCTGTCGCGCCCGTTCCCGGTGGAGAAATTCTCCCTGATTTACAGCGGCGTGCAGAAGAACATCGGTCCTGCCGGCGCGGTACTGGTGATAGCCCGGAAGGATTTTGTGGCGGGACGCGACAAAAAGCTGCCGGTGATGATGAATTATGAAACCATGCTGGAGAAGGATTCCTTGTATAACACGCCGCCGGTGTTTGCGATTTATATCGTAGGCAAGGTTGCCAAATGGCTGAAGAAGCAGGGCGGCCTGGCTGCGATGGAAGCAGTCAACCGGAAAAAAGCCGGGCTGTTATATGATATCCTGGACAAGTATCCGGAGTTTTACCGTGGACGGGCGGAAAAGGCCAGCCGTTCCATCATGAATGTGACCTTCAACCTCCCTTCGAAGGAGCTGGAGGCAAAGTTTGCGGAAGCCGGAAAGCAGCGCGGGTTAGGCGGATTGAAAGGCCACCGCAGCGTAGGCGGGATCCGCGCGTCCATTTACAACGCCATGCCGCTGGCCGGCTGTGAAGCGCTGGCACAGTTTATGGAAGAATTCTACGAGAAAAACAAATAAAAATGATAATGCAGTGGGCTTCTTGCGTTTTGCAAAAGGCTCACTGTTTTTTTGCGAAATTGCCTGGAAAATGGTAAAATATAAACGAAAAGAAACAAAGAAAGGTGTGACCTTTTTTGTTTAAGCAACTGATATGTAAAACACTGCCAACGTCCATGTGCCATGGCAGCTGCCTTGCCGCGCTGCCCAACGGTTCGCTGCTCTGCGTCTGGTTTGGCGGCAGCAGGGAAGGTGCGGCGGATACAGAGATTTATTATGCTGTGGGCAGTCCCCGTTACAATAAGACCAAAGCTGTTGCACAGGATGATTTCCGAAAATATATCCACGACGGACGTGCGGATTTGTCACTTTCCGTTACCTGCGAATGGACGGAACCGGTCTGTATCACCCGGATGCCGGAAGCCTGCTGGAACCCGGTGCTGCTGATCCAGCATGAGCATGTGCTGCTGTTCTATAAAACGGGGAACCGGATCGCGGACTGGAAGACCATGGTCATGTTGAGCCGCACGGATCCGGTTTACTGGGGGCACCCCAGACCATTAGTGCCGGGTGATTCTACCGGCGGCCGCGGACCGGTACGGTCAAAACCGGTGATTCTTCCGTCCGGGCGCATCTGTGCCGGCGGCAGCATTGAACGGGGCGACTGGCAGTCCTTCTGTGATTACAGCGACAGCTACGGAATTGCCTGGGAACGCACTGCTTTATTGGGGATTAATTTGCTGAATCTGCCGCACGTCGGTGAAGAAGAGCATGAGCCTGATGGCTCAAAGGACAAGGCGCCTTTGCCGCCTGTCAGTCCCCAAAGCTTTAACGGACGCGGCGTGATACAGCCGGTTTTGTGGCAGGAGATGGGCGGCCGGCTGCACATGTACATGCGCAGTACGGAGGGTTATATTTACAGCAGTATTTCGGAAGACGAAGGGCAGCACTGGACAGAACCGGAGCCTACGGAACTGTATAATAACAACAGCGGCTTTGATGTGATCCGCGTACCGGGTGGCCGGCTGTTCATGGCCTGCAATCCCGTTCGGGGCAACTGGGGTGCCCGCACCCCGCTGGCTTTGTTTATGGGTTCGGAGGACGGCAGCCGCTGGGAGATGTTCCTGCGGCTGGAAAAGGGCGAAGGAGAGTTCAGCTATCCGTCGCTGACCTACACATTTAATGGGCTATGGATTTCCTATACGTATAACCGGGAAAATATCGCGGTAGCCTTTCTGACCTGGCAGGAAATTGCCCGGTGCCGGAAGTTCAGGATTAAGTAGGGGAGATATCATGAGAAAAATTATTGTTATATTGATGATGACAGCGATGCTGTTGGGCATGGCCGGCTGCAGTGGCGGCTCCGAAAAGAAAGCGGCTTATCCTGCAGACGGTGATATTACTGTCATCATTCCGAAAGCGCCCGGCGGCGGTACAGATACCAGTGCCCGCGGCCTGATTTCGTTCCTGCAGAAGGAACTGAACGGGAGCAAATTTGTTCCGGTTAACAAGCCGGACGGCGGCGGTATTACCGGCATGGCGGAACTGGCCAGGGCAAAACCGGACGGGCATACGCTGGGGATGGTAACGGTTGAACTGGCAATGTTCCCGCATCAGGGCAAGGCTGCCGTAACCAATAAGGAATTTGTTTCTGTCTGTGCTCCGATTGCGGCGCCTGCGGCCCTGATCGTGACCAAAGATGCGCCGTATAATTCGCTGGCCGAATTTGTTAAATACGCAAAAGCAAACTCCGGCAAAATTAGGATGGGTAATTCCGGAACCGGCGCTATCTGGCATATTGCGGCACTCAATTTTGAAAAAGAATTCGGCGTACAGTTCAAGCATGTCCCGTATCCGAAGGGAAGCGCTGATGTCGCTGCGTCTCTGGCTGGCAAACACATCGACGCAACACTGGCGGATCCCAGCGCCTTCAAGAGCCGGATTGACGCAGGTTCCCTGAAGATCCTGGCCGTTATGGCGGATGCCCGCAGTGAATTCTATCCAAATGTGCCGACGTTCAAGGAACTGGGACATCCCCTGGCAATTCGCGCCTGGGCGGCGCTGGTAGCGCCGAAGGATACGCCGAAGGAAAGGTTGGATATCTTGCGCAAGGCTGCGGAAAAGGCCTGTAACAGCAAAGAGTATAAAGACTATTTCAGGAAGCAGGGAATTGCTCCCACTGCCATTATTGGCAATGCCTGTGATAAGATGATGGCGGACGATGATGCAATGTATGCTAAATTCCTGAAAAAATAAAGCTGATAATATAAAACCCGCAGACGCATAATAATATGCTGCTGCGGGTTTTACTGTAGTGCGTTCATTATAATTATGTCTGATTCTGATCCTGCCAGCCCTTGCAGAGGTCGACCCAGCCTTCGTTATCGGTGTATTTTTCCAGTTCGTCCGGCGTTAATTCAATCGCGTTGTTCTCTTCACCGGCAGCAGGGAACATGGTAGGAAAGCGCTTCATGGAAATATCCAGATACACCTTCACACCCTCGTTTACGCCGAAGGGACAGACGCCGCCGGGCGCGTGACCGATCAGCGGCTCAACCTCCGCAAACGGCAGCATGTGGGCTTTAATGCCGAAAAAATGCTTGAATTTTGCGTTGTCGATCTTTGTATCGCCGGCGGTTACAATTAACACAGGAGTATCTTTCCCGGAAAAGGAAAGGGTCTTGGCGATGCGCGCCGGTTCCGTCCCGGCAGCCTTGGCCGCCAGTTCCACCGTTGCGCTGGATTCCTTAAAAGTGATGATCCGGTCTTCCATACCGAACCGGGAAAGATAGTTGCGGGTGCGTTCTACAGACATGATAGTAACTCCTTTACTTTTTTCTTTATTGACAAGTTTACGTTTTCGTGTTGAACTTGTCAACTTTTACTTTATTGATTAAAATGTTATAAATAAGAATTTAAGCAATAAAAATCCATTTTAAGGATGTGAAACAATGGGACCATTAACCGATATCAGGGTACTCGACCTGTCCCGGCTGCTGCCCGGACCCTTCTGCACCCGTATGTTCGCGGACATGGGCGCGGACGTTATTAAGATCGAAGAACCGGTAAAAGGCGATTACGCACGGGACTTTGTTCCCCGCCGCGGGGATTTTGCCTGCTGGTTTATGGAAGTGAACCGGAATAAAAAAAGCGTAGCGCTGGACCTGAAACAGGAAAAAGACAGGGAAGCCTTTCTGGAGCTGGTAAAGACAGCCGATGTTGTCATGGAAAGCTTCCGCCCCGGCGTGCTGCAAAAACTGGGCGTTGATTTTGCTGCGGCGAAAAAGGTAAATCCCAAAATTGTATACTGCTCTATTACAGGCTACGGGAAACAGGGTCCGTTGGTGAAGCAGGCCGATCATGATATCGGGTATCAGAGTCTGGCGGGTTTGATTTCCCTCAGCGGTGAAAAAGACGGCAAACCTTCCATTCCCGGCGTGCTGGCGGCAGACATGCAGGCTTCCGCCATGGCCGGCATGGCGATTCTGGCAGCGCTGCGTCACGCAGACCGCACCGGGGAGGGGCAAGAAATCAACATATCCCTGTTCGATACCTGTCTGGCGCTGGTGCCCGGCGTAAGCGCGACCTATTTCGGCAACGGGTTTGTCAATATGCGCGGCAACAACTGGCTCAGCGGCGCCAACCCCAATTACAACGTGTACCGGACAAAGGACGGCCGCTACATGAGCGTGGGCTGCCTGGAGGAAAAATTCTGGAAAAACCTGTGTAACCTGTTAGGCAGGCCTGATCTGGTTACGGAAATTCGCGATGAAAAGAATTATCCCCGGCTGCAGGCTGAACTCAGCTCTATCATCCAAGAGAAGACGCTGGAGGAATGGGTGGAGCTGGCAAAAGGTTCTGACGCCTGCTTTGCGCCGGTGCTGAATTACGACGAGGCAGTGGCAACAGAACAGGCGAAAGCCGATGAAATGGTGATTGATGTGCAGGATGA
>JAFTZZ010000273.1 GCA_017460905.1 Acidaminococcaceae bacterium
GCCAGCCTGCCCCTGATCGGCGTTGGCGGAACGGCCCGTACCGTAGCCAAGATGATCCAGAAAAGCAAAAATTATCCTTCCAGCCGGATCCATAATTATATTTTCAGCGCCCAGAGCTTCCGTACGCTGTTCAAAAAGCTGCGGGATACCTCGCTGGAAGAACGCCGGGAAATTCCCGGCCTGTCCGCGGAACGTTCCGATATCATCCTGGCAGGTATGTCCATCATCAACTGCCTGCTGGAGCAGACAAACAGCAAACGCATCATAACCTCCGGCTGCGGTCTGCGCGAAGGACTGTTCTATGATTATTATGCAAAGACAAACAATGTGCCCGTCATCGCGGACGACATTTTGGAAACCAGTACGGAAAATGTGCTTCGCCTGTTCTCGGTAAATATCGGGCACAACCGGCATGTTGCGGAACTGGCCCTTAAAATGTTTGACAGCTGGCATGCGCTGCACGGATTGGGCTCCCAGTACCGCAAGCTGCTGAAAACAGCGGCCCTGCTGCATGATATCGGCATCACTATCAATTATTACAGCCATGCCCGGCATTCCGCTTATATGATCCTGAACGCCAAAATTTTTGGCCTTACCCATGCGGAACAGATGCTCTGCGCGGTAATCGCCGGCTGGCACAACGGCATTTCCAAACGCTATTTCAAGAATCACGCCTATCGTCCCCTGCTTACGGATAAAGACTGGGATAACGCCGGCAAGATGGCGTTGCTGCTGTCGCTGGCGGAAAGTCTGGATTACTCGGAAAGCGCTACGGTCGAATCCATTCTGCCTGATTTAAAAGCTGCAGGTGCTACGCTGGAAATCCGCACCGCAGGCGATTCCTCCATTGAAATGCAGCAGCTGGAAACAAACCGGCCCTGGTTCGAAGAAACCTTCGGCCTGCCTTTGCTCACTGAAATTAAAGCCGGTTAACCCGGAATGATACCGGTGATTGCAGCGCGCGGTTTTTATTATAACTTTCAATAAATTTCAAAATGAAAATAGAAATCCCGAAACCGTTTTCTGCTGATCAGAAACGAATTTCGGGATTTTTTATTGCTTTATTACTGCTTTTCTGACTGTTTTTTTACCGGCTGCACTTCAAACATACGGTTCCAGGGCAATTTAAAATCGTATTCGCGAACAGCCTCACCCATGACCGGCTCCGCAGTCCTGACAATACTTTCCGTAACAGCCTTTTCCGCTACTGCCAGCTGCTCCGGTTTAAATCCGGAATTCGGCAGGTAGTTGGGCCAGATCACATTTTTATAAACATCCATGCGGGCGTTGGCCTGATATGCCCAGTCATCCAGATAACGGACCTGCAGGAAGTCCTTGCCTGCATCGCCTTCAAAATACGGCGATTCCATGCCCTGGGCCAACGCAAAGCCCAGACTGTTCCCCGACGTATTCCAGCCGCCGTAGGCCGCGACCTTGTAGGCGATACCGCGCCGGAACAGCTCTTTTACCAGCGCGTTGTCCGCACCGTTTCCGTATTTGGAATCCGCGACGATTACTTTTTTCCCGTTATGCAGATACGTTTCTACCGTATCCGCAAAGGCTTTGGTGTATTTGTCCGCAACGCCGGTATTATGCGCATCGGACGCTTCCAGCGTTTTTCCGTCGTACGGCGTATTCACTGCCAGGATAAAATCAGCGTTTTTGGCTTTCCGGACAGGAAAGGCGCCGGACGCATAAATATGCTCCCGGGCGGAGATGGAAACCGGGTCATCCTCGTAAGTCGGAACCGTTGCCCCGCCTTTGCCCGGGGCAAACTCCGTATAAACCAGCGGCACATTATAGGTCAGCCGGTTGGCAGCCTGTGTCAGCAGCACCAGTCCCAACTGATCCGCCCCCGAAAAGAAACGGATCTTTGATTTTGGCAGTTCATATACCAGAGATGCCATATCGCGGGCTTCCTTATGCGCCTGGGAAAGCGGGCTGGTATCGTCCCTTCCCACTAACAAATAATTAAAGCCCCCGCTTTCGATACCGTGCAGCAGCAATTCCGTCGTCCGGAAATTCGTCCGCCGGCGGCCGTAAAAATCAGCTTCCACATTCCGGGGAATTTCTTTGTTCAGTTGTTGCAGCTCTTTATTTTCCTTGCGTGAAAGGCCTTTCAGTTCGGCCTTGTCCCGCAGCGCGCCCTGCCGGAACAGTTTTGCGCCCCACTGTTCGTAATAAACAGGCTCTACTGGCGCCGCGCTGGCCTTGGGCGACCGCATAATGGTCACAAAGACATACACGCCGGGAGAATTGTATTTTTTCTTCAGGGAAAGCATCCGTTCCACGCGGGACTGCAATACCGTACGGTCAATGTGATGCGTCCGGGAATCCACAAGGCCTCCGTAAAGCAGCGCATCCGCGCTTACCACGACCGCTGCTGCTTCTGCTGATTCTTTTTCCAGCCATTCCAGCAGTTCATCCGGCTGTCCGGCCCGGTCTGACGAAGACAGCAGCTCTTCGGGCGGGATCACGATATCCCATCCGGCAGCCTGCATTGTCGCAACGGTATAGTCCTTGCAGACAGGCCGCGTATCCAACGGGATAAAAACCATGGTGCCTTTTCTTTTCGTCGTCAAAGAAGCCTGTGGCAAAACATCTGCCACAGGTTTCTGAACCATATCTTTTTCAATTGCCGTGCTTTCCGGCTCCGCGGCCAGCACGGTACCGCCTGCCAGCAGCAGGCTTCCCAGCAAAAGACCTGTTACTGCCTTTCTCATATGCTCACATCCCATTCGCAGGAACTCCGGCTTCTGAAAATAAATCCTGAACAGCTTGCCTGTTATTTCGCGTAGGTTACCGAAGCCGTATTATCCTTCAGCAGTACGTCATGCGCGCCGCCTTCTACGATCGAGGTTGCGGAAACCAGCGTCAGCTTTGCTTTATCCCGCAGTTCAGCCAGGTTCAGCGCGCCGCAGTTGCACATGGTGCTGCGGATCTTCGCCAGCGTCAGGTTTACGTTGTCTTTCAGGCTGCCGGCATACGGAACGTAGGAGTCCACGCCTTCCTCAAAGGACAGCTTCTGGGAACCGCCCAGATCGTAACGCTGCCAGTTCCGGGCACGGTTGGAACCTTCGCCCCAGTACTCTTTCATGTAACTGCCGTTTACATTGACTTTATTGGTAGGACTTTCATCGAAACGGGCGAAGTAACGGCCCAGCATCAGGAAATCAGCGCCCATTGCCAGCGCCAGCGTCATATGATAGTCATAAACGATACCGCCGTCGCTGCAGACCGGAACATATATGCCGGTCTCTTTATAATATTCGTCACGGGCCTTGCAGACATCAATCAGGGCGGTAGCCTGCCCGCGCCCGATACCCTTGGTCTCGCGGGTGATACAGATGGAACCACCGCCAATGCCGACCTTGACAAAGTCCGCGCCGCATTCTGCCAGGAAACGGAAGCCTTCCGCATCCACTACGTTGCCTGCGCCGACTTTTACTTTATCGCCGTAACGGTCGCGGATCCACTTCAGCGTAATCTTCTGCCATTCGGAAAATCCTTCGGAGGAATCGATGCACAATACGTCCGCCCCTGCTTCTACCAGGGCCGGAACCCGTTTCGCATAGTCGCGGGTATTAATGCCTGCGCCTACCACGTGGCGTTTTTTCTCATCCAGCAGTTCCAGCGGATATTCCTTATGGGAAACATAGTCCTTGCGGAATACCATATACAACAGACGTCCGTCATCGTCAATGATCGGCAGCGTGTTCAGCTTGTGATCCCAGATGATATCATTGGCCTGCTGCAGCGTGGTTTCCTTATTGCCTACGATCATCTGATCGATCGGGGTCATAAAATCGCGGACTTTAGTCGAAGGATCCATGCGGCTTACCCTGTAATCACGGCTGGTAACGATGCCTTCCAGCTTGCCGTTTACGGTTCCGTCGCTGGTAACGGCAACGGTGGAATGCCCGGTCTTTTCCTTCAGGGCCAGTATATCCTTCAGCGTGCTGTCCGGTGTGATATTGGAATCGCTGGTTACAAAACCGGCGCGATAGCTTTTCACATTCCGAATCATCTTTGCTTCATCTTCAATCGTCTGGGAACCGTAAATAAAAGAACAGCCGCCTTCCCGGGAAAGCGCCACCGCCAGCGTGTCGTTGGAAACGGACTGCATGATAGCGGATACCATGGGAATGTTCAAAGTAATAGCCGGTTCTTCGCCTTTTTTAAATTTGACCAGCGGCGTTGCCAGCGTAACGTTATCGGGAATACATTCTGAAGAAGAATACCCCGGAACTAACAGATATTCACTAAACGTATGTGCAGGTTCATCATAATAAAATGCCAATCGTAACACCTTCCCTTTCTCAACTGAAATATATATTAGCGAACATTATAAAACAAATATAAGCATCAGGCAAGTCCTACAGAAAATTTTTTTGCATTGATATTTTACGCTGCCGCAGACAAAACAAGGATACCTGTTTTGCGCGGCTTTTACGTAAACGTCCCGCAAGCTCTATGTTACCTCTTCAATGCGCGCCAGGCGATGTCTTTCCGATAGTGGACTTTATCAAAACGGATTTTTTCCACCGCCTCATACGCTTTGTTCTTGGCGCTCCTGATATCCCTGGCCAGCGCAGTTACACCCAGCACGCGCCCCCCGGCAGTGACGATCTTGCCGTCTGCCGCCTTTGTGCCTGCATGGAATACCACCACATCTTCCAATGCGCCCGCTTCTTGTAAGCCGGCGATCACCTTGCCGTTCTCATAAGAAGCCGGATAGCCGCCGGAAGCCATGACTACGCATACCGTCGCCTGATCTTTCCATTTGACCATGGACGCATCCAGCGTGCCGGTAGCGCAGGCCAGCATGATCTGTGCCAGGTCGCTGTCCAGCAACGGCAGTACCACCTGGGTTTCCGGATCGCCAAAACGGCAGTTGAATTCAACGACCCTGACGCTGTCGCCTTTGATCATCAGTCCTGCATACAGGCAGCCGGAATACGTTCTGCCTTCCTTGTTCAGGGCTGCAATGACCGGTTTCAGGATCGTTTCCTCCGCTTTGATGCGCAGCGCTTCCGTCATGACCGGCGCCGGGGCATAGGCGCCCATGCCGCCGGTGTTGGGGCCTTTGTCCCCGTCATTGACACGCTTGTGATCCTGGGACGCAATCATGGGAACGACGATCTTGCCGTCCGTAAAAGCAAGCAGGGATGCTTCTTCGCCGTCCATGAACTCTTCCAGCACCACCCGGGCGCCGGCGTCACCGAATTTATGGTCAGCCATCATATCGTCAATGGCTGCCATGGCTTCTTCCTTCGTCATGGCAACGACTACGCCCTTGCCCGCTGCCAGGCCGTCCGCCTTGACAACGATCGGCGCGCCCTGTTTCTCCACAAACGCTTTGGCAGAAGCAATATCGGTGCAAACCTTGAAAGCCGCCGTAGGGATATGATATTTCTGCATCAGGTTTTTGGAAAACGCCTTAGAGCCTTCCAGTTCCGCCGCAGCTTTATTGGGCCCGAAGATTGGCAGCCCGCGGGAACGGAACACATCCCCGATACCGGCTACCAGAGTTGCTTCCGGTCCTACCACGGTCAGATCAATGCTGTATTCTTCCGCATAATCCGCTACGGTATTCAAATCGCTCAAATCCAGGGAAACACATTTACATTTGGGAAGTTCGGCAATACCGGGGTTGCCCGGCACGACCCGGATGCTTTCCACCTGACTGCTTTGGGCCAGCTTCCATGCCAGCGCATGTTCGCGGCCGCCGCCGCCAATCAATAAAATATTCATGCTCATGCCTCACAAATTTATTTTTCCAGCTGTTTCTGCAGATAACCGGTAATCATGGCATCATATTCCGAAGTGTGTTTGAACGCTTCCATTGCCAGCGATTTACGCGTCTTCAGATCAATGTCGCCGTCTTTTTTCAGCATTTCCATCAGCACCGCATACCGTTCCGGGTTGGTGATGATCACCACATCGCGGAAATTTTTGGCAGACGCGCGGACCATGGCCGGCCCGCCGATATCGATGTTCTCGATGGCTTCTTCTTCCGTTACGCCCGGCTTTTCAATCGTCTGCTTGAACGGATACAGGTTTACCACTACCAGATCGATAGGAGTGATGCCGTGTTCTTTCATCTGCGCCATATGCTCCGGATTGCTGCGTACGCCCAGGATTGCGCCATGGATTCTCGGATTCAGCGTTTTTACGCGTCCGTCCATGATTTCCGGGAAACCGGTCACTTCACTGACATAGGTCACCGGGATTCCGGCATCCTTAATTGCTTTCATGGTGCCGCCCGTTGAAATGATCTCAACCCCGTTTTCATGCAGAAAAGCGGCCAGTTCCGTAATGCCCTTTTTGTCTGAAACACTCAGTAACGCTCTTTTGATTTTCATAATGACTCCTCTCCGCCTTTTCCTTATCTTGCAATATAAACCTTCCGACCTTTGATGGAAAGTCTGCCTTCCGCCCACAGCTGAATCGCTTCCGGCAGCGCCTTGTGTTCTTCTTTCAGGATACGGGCTGCCAGCGTTTCTTCCGTATCATCATCCAGCACCGGGACTGCCTTTTGCAGGATGATCGGGCCCGTATCCGTTCCTTCATCCACAAAGTGCACGGTACAGCCGGCTATCTTTACGCCGTAGTCCACAGCCTGTCCCTGCGCGTCCAGTCCCTTAAAACTGGGCAGCAGCGCCGGATGGATGTTTACGATCTTATGTTCCCAGCGGCTGATAAAATGTCCTGTCAGGATCCGCATGAAACCGGCCAGCACCACCAGTTCAGCGCCTGCATTGCGCAGGGCTTCATCAATTTTATCTTCAAATTCTTCTTTATCCTTGCAGCCTTTCCGTTCCACCACAGCTGTGGGAATTCCGGCTTGGGCCGCCCGCTCCAGGGCAAAAGCATCTTTATGGTCGCTGACCACAACGGCCACTTCCACTTCCAGCCTGCCTTCCGCAATGTGGTCGATGATGGACTGCAGGTTGCTGCCCCGTCCGCTGACCACTACGCCAATTTTTTTACGCACCGAAAACGCCGCCTTTCATTACGGTAGTTTTATGACCCGGAACAATTTTGCCCAGTTCATAGAAGGTTTCCCCGTTTTCTTTCAGGTGGGCCCGTACTGCGTCCGCTTCCGCCGGATCCACCACCAGCACCATGCCGATGCCCATATTGAAGGTACGGTACATTTCCCTGTCAGGCACGTTGCCCCACTCCTGCAGCTTGCGGAAGACGACAGGCACCTCCCAGGCATCTGCATTGACCTCCGCATCGCAGTCTTCCGGCAGGATACGGGGGATATTGTCATAGAAACCGCCGCCGGTAATATGCACCATGCCATGGATATCGAACTTTTCAATCAACGGCAGGCAGGTCTTCGGATACAGGCGGGTCGGGGTCAGCAGCATTTCGCCCAGCGTGCAGCCGAATTCCGGAATCGGCGTATCTACCGTGAAGCCCATCACATCGAAGCAGATTTTGCGCACCAGGGAAAATCCGTTGGAATGAACGCCGGAGGACGGCAGTCCCAGTAGGATATCCCCCGCTTTCACCTTTTCCCCGGTGATCATTTTGCTGCGTTCCGCCACACCTACGCAGAACCCGGCAATATCATATTCGTCTTTCGCATAGAAGCCGTGCATTTCCGCCGTTTCGCCGCCGATCAGCGCGCAGCCGCTTTCCCTGCAGGCATCCGCCACGCCTTTGACAATATCCGCAACCTTCTGTGAGTCTACTTTGTCCACTGCAATGTAATCCAGGAAAAACAGCGGTTCAGCCCCCTGCGCCAGGATATCATTGACGCACATGGCTACCGCATCCTGGCCGATGGTGTCATGCTTGTCCGTCAGGAACGCGAATTTCAGCTTGGTGCCTACGCCGTCCGTACCGGAAACCAGCACAGGCTCTTTATATTTTTTCGTATCCAGCGCAAACAGACCGCCAAAGCCGCCTAAGTCACCGATCACTTCCGGCCGGTAACTGGCCCGTACGCTGTCCTTCATCAGTTCTACTGCCCGGTTGCCGGCGTCAATGTCTACTCCGGCATCGGCATAGGTCAGTTGCTTCTTTTCTTCACTCATAGAGTCCTCCCATTTCCTTTTCCGGTCTTGCTGATAATCGGTCTGTATATTATTATTCTCCTCGCAAAGCCGCCAGTTTGGCTGCCTTGGCTGCCACTTCCTCCTGCATCTTTACCCGGTACGCTGCCAGCTTTTCAACCAGCTCCGGATGCGCAACGGCCAGAATTTCCACGGCAAAGATTGCGGCATTTTTAGCCCCGTCGATGGCCATGGTCGCAACCGGCACGCCGGAAGGCATCTGCACGAAGCTCAGCAGTGCGTCCATCCCCTTTAACGGGGCGCCGCTGATGGGGATCCAGATTACAGGCAGCGTCGTGTAAGCCGCGATGACACCGCCCAGATGGGCAGCCAGACCTGCC
>JAFTZZ010000274.1 GCA_017460905.1 Acidaminococcaceae bacterium
GCTACCAGGCCAATTGCCAGAACTGCTGTTGCCAGAATACCCACTGCTTTTTTTAATACTTTGTTCATCATAAAACCCCCTCAAAAATTAATTTTTTCCTTATTTTACAGATGCGCATTTGTCATCTGAAATAAACCTCGCAGCGCCACTATAACATTTTTTATCAATGTTCAAACTCCCTGCAATTTAACACCTGTTATCCCTGTGTGCCAAAACGCGCCAACGTATCCAACGCCAGCTGACAGAAAAATTTTGCCGCAACCCATTCCGCCCCATCCTTAACAGTATATGCTGGATGATGCCACTGATAGGGACCTTCCGTTCCGACCCAGAGATAACAGCTCGGTGCATACCGGGAATAGATATAAAAATCGTCCCCTGCCAAATTAGGTTCCGCCTTTGTTATCCGGCAACCGATTTTCCTGCCTGTCTCTGCCGCCAATTTTGCCAGACCCGCATCATTGATAACAGGATCCGGCCCAACATGCCACTGCAGATCAATTTTCGTTCCTGAAGCAAGAGCAACGCCCTCGCATATATCTTTCAGATATTGCGCGACCTTCTGCCGGACGGATAGCTGGAAAGTTCGCACTGTTCCTTCCAGAACCGCTTTATCCGGAATTACATTCCAGGTATTTCCTGCCTGAAATCTGGTAACACTGACAACCGCGTTATCCAAGGAGGAAATGCGGCGGCTGACTATGCTCTGCAGTATATTAACCAGTTGGCTGCCTGCCGCAATTGGATCAATACATCGCTCCGGCATCCCGCCATGACCGCCTTTCCCATTAATTTCAATTTCAAAGCGATCGCAGCCTGCCATCAATGGTCCTTCCTTTATACCAATGCTGCCTACTGGCAAATCGGGTTTATTATGAAACCCCAAAACAGCCTGCACCCCATCCATGACGCCAGGCTGGGACGCAAACCACACTCCGCCTGAGCCGGATTCTTCACCGGGCTGGAACAGGATTCGTACCGTGCCCGCCATTCTCTCCTTCTGTTCATTGAGCAAAAATGCCGCCCCCAGAATCCCGGTCATATGCACATCATGCCCACAGGCATGCGATACTCCCTGCCGGACAGACGCAAAGGAAAGATTGGTCCGCTCTTCTATAGGCAGACCGTCAATATCGGCCCTCAAAGCAATTAGGGGACCAGGTCTTGCACCTTTTATCTCGGCAACCAGCCCTGTCTCTAACGGCAATGTACAAACAACAACCCCGGCTTCCTCCAGCCATTTTTTCAATCGTTTTGTTGTTTCATATTCTTGCATTGATAATTCCGGATATTGATGAAGTTCATGCCGGTATATCTGTAATTTTTCTTGCAATGCCATTTGTTCCACTTCATTTCCCATACTCACTGTTTGTATGTAAAGAGAATTTTTACTGGTATGATACGCTCTGAAATATCAAAATTGCCTATGATACTTTGTTTTCAAAATCTGAATCAATGAATTTGTATCCATCCTGTCTTCCAGAACTTCGACCGCATCCGACAGGTTTAACGCAAGATTTTCGGAGCAGCAGTTTAAAAGCTTTTGATATCGCTCCTCTTCCGTCAGCGGGTTCCCCGGCGAGCCCTTCGGTATATCCGTCCGGTGTTCGAGGATCCTGCCGTCTTTTAAATATACCCGCACGACAGCAAACCGTCCCGGCGGCATTGCCGTTTTGCTGGGAATAATCGTAGCATCATACTGCCGCTCAACCCGTTCCATACATTGCCGCAATTGGACAGATACCGGTTTGGGACTGAAATTTTCCAGCGTGTACGCTAATCCGTTCAGTCCAACCGCTGCCACATACTCCGCGCTGAACCGGCCTTCTTCTCCGGTTGCCGGCCGCCTGTGAATCAGCGCGGCATCGCCTCCCGGTGGAAATACCAGCACAGCCTTCTGAATATCTTCCGGCAGAAAACCGCCTGCCTGATACAGCTGCCTGGCTGAATCCGCAATGTGGCTGGCTCCTGAACAAAACGGGTACAGCTTAAACCAGAGCCCGCTGCTACACAGCTCCCAGCTCCTGCCCCATTTGCCTAAAAGGATCTCCCTGGTATCTTCCCGGACACCTTCGCCGTATAAAGAAAAGATACCCTGGCTGCCATCCAGTACGGTATGACCTGCAGCTATTCCGGCTTCTGCCAGCAAAGCAGCCTGAACCCCCTTCTGCGCCGCAAGACCGGCCTGCAGCGGCTTGCTTTCCGTTCCGAAATTCAGACGGATCCCGCTCACCTGCGCCGCCGCAATTCCCAGCGCATTGAGCAGCCTGTCTGTGTCCAGATGCAGAAGATAACCCGTCGCCATCGCGCTGGCAAGTACGCCAAGGGTTGCCGTATTATGGAAGCCTTTCCGGTAATGCTGTTGCCCCATGGCCTGCGCCAGCCGCGCCATTACCTCTGCGCCGATAACGTATGCTGCCAGGAACCGTTTCCCTGTCACGGGACGCAGGGAAGCCACAGCCAGCAATGCGGGATACAGGACTGTTGAGGGATGTCCCCGTACTGTCTGATTTACATCGTCATAATCAAGATAATGGCCCAGATAGCCATTGTACAACGCACTGAGTTCCGCACTGGCCCCTTGTCCCGAGCCAAGCAGCAGCGCCTGCCCGGACCCGGAAACATAGCGCAACAGTCGGTCCGTTTCAGCCTGCGCCCGGCCCTTCCAGGCCGCGCCCATATAATCCAGCAGTCCCTGCTTTGCCGTTGCAAATGCCGGTTCTGCATCCGCGGGCCCGGTTTCGGCTATAATCCTGACCAGACTTTCTGTCAGTTTACCGTTCTCCATTGTCATACTTCCTTCAGCACCTTTTTCATATAGACCGTAACATGGTCTTCGTGAAGCCTGCGTTTCTCATACGCAACATAGCCCCGTTTCTCATACATCCTGATCAGCCAGGGATGCTCTTCTGCCGTACCCAGCGTGACAGCCGGTGCTTTAAACTGTTTTATCAGGATTTCCTGTTCCACCCAGTCCAGCATTCTGGAACTGAATCCCTGTTGCTTGTAGCGCGGGTGGGTCGAGACCCAGCCAAGATGCGGAAACACATCCGGTCCCGGATTTGGCCCCCAGGGCATCCGCAAAGAACAAGAAGAAATGATTTCCCCGTCCCGTTCCAGGATGTAACAGGGATTGCCTGCCAGATGCTTTTTTATATCTTCCACTGTCGCAAAGGCAGCCTGAAAGCGAATTCCGTACTGTAAGTCATCAGCATATGCCGCTGTCAGAAAGCGTTGAAACGTTTCTATATCTTTTTCAGCAAGCGGTCTGAATACCTCACTCATTCTTATTTTCCTTTCCATTCCGTTACAGTCTGCATAGACTGCAGCGAAAACTGTTCTTCAAATTTAACGGCTCACGCCTCTTCTGTCCAGCCTTTTGCTTTCGCAAGAGCCAGCACCTGTTCCACTTTTTCTACGGCTTCCCCCAGATAATTCGCCGGATCCAGCAGCGAATCAATCTGCCGTGCATTTAAACAGCGGCGGACCTTCTCGTCCTGTTTCAGCAATGCCGCAAACGGAATTCCCTGCTCCTGCGCTGCCATCGCCAGCTCATAGACCAATGCATGGGCAGTCTGTTTGCCCATAAATTTTCCCAGTTCAAACATAACCTTTTCCGAAACAATCAGGCCGCCGGAAATCTCCAGGTTTTTCCGCATGTTTTCCGCTTTGACCTGCAATCCGTCAAACAGCGCAAGCGCACTGCCCAGCTGGCGGGCAACATAAATACAGGTTTCCGGTAAGGCGATCCACTCCGCACGCCAGGCCATGGCGTCCCGTTCATGCTCCATCAGCATCGCCTCCCGTACCAGCGCAGCGCTGTAAAACACCGGGCGAGTCAGACTGGCCAGGCCTTCCAGCAAAGCCGGATTCCGTTTCTGCGGCATGGTTGACGAACCGATGGTACCCTTAGAAAAAGGTTCTTCAACCTCGTCAACTTCCGTAGCCATCAAAGTGTAAAATTCATGACCGATCTTGCCCAGGGTCGCGCTCAGCAAGGATAAGACCGAAGTATATTCAGCAAAACGGTCCCGGGAAGCATGCCAGCAGATTTCCGGAACAGAAAGCCCCAGCCTTTTCATCACCCTCGTTTCAATTTCGATTCCTTTTCCGTTAAAGGATGCATAGGTGCCGACAGCGCCGCACAGCACACCGGCAAACACCCTGTGTTCCAGCTCTTCCAGCCGTTCCAGATGCCGTCCCAGCTCACAGAGCAGAATGGACAGCTTGAAGCCAAATGTTATGGGCAGCGCCTGTACGCCATGGGTACGTCCCGGCAGCGGCACGGCTTTATATTGTTCCGTAGCCGCAACCAGCTGCGACAGCAGTTTTTTCAGATCCCGCAGGATAATTTTGTGGGCTTCTTTCAGCTGCAGCACTGTACCCGTATCCACAATATCCTGGGTAGTCGCGCCATAATGCACAAATTCACCTGCGCGCCCCGCCAGTTCCTGTAATCTCTTTATCGTTGCAATCAGGCTGTGTTTGGAAGTCAGGCCCGCAACTGCCAGTTCCTGTAAATCAAACCGGCTGCTGTCCGCAGCTGCAGCAATCGTTGCGGCTGCCGCCTTCGGGATCACATTCAGTTCACCCTCCGCTTCTGCCAGGGCCCGTTCCACATCAAGCTGCTTCTGCAGGCGATTCTTTTCATCCCAGACCGCCCGCATCTCTTCCGTACCAAAGCTGTTCTGCAACAGCAAGTTATCAATTACATGCGCTGCCATCTGAATTCCCCCGTAACGTTTCTATTTATTACCAGATGCAAAATTCATAATACTTTACCAATCACACCGCCGCCGATCACGCAGTTATCTTCATCATAAAATACCGCCGACTGTCCCGGTGTGGCAGCCCGGACCGGTTTATCGAAAAGAATATGCAGCGTTCCGTTTTCACCAGCCTTAAGCAATGCTTCCTCGCCCTTATGGTGATAGCGGATCTTCACTTTTGCCGGAAGAACCTCTCCCTCCGGCAAACCCGGAATGCTCATAAAATTCAGGTCATCGCATACTATTTCCCGATGGTACAGCGACTGTTCGTCACCGATTACCACTTCATTTCTGGCTGCATCTAGGGCCTGCACGTAAGCCGGATAGCCCAAGGCCAGGCCCAGCCCCTTTCGCTGTCCCACTGTATAATGTATGATTCATTTATGCTTTCC